>CAZREP010000001.1:0-29800 GCA_964599035.1 uncultured Terrimonas sp.
GCATTTCCCAACTGTAGTCTATGGTGTTTTTCTTTTAACTCCGTCCAAGCCAATTTTCTTAACGCTATTTTTCCGAGGCCGACATCCCTTTATATTTTATCGCACAATAGTGATTCCAAATCCTGCCTGAGCATCCCGGGTAATTGAATCGACTTTTTCCGGCTATCACCTGGCGTCCTTACAGGACGCGTGAACTCCATCTTCCTTAAGTCTACCCATCTCTCATCCCTACGGGACGATAAAGGGCAGGCATTTAAAAAGTATAGAACAATGAATGAATGCAAAGTAATTTAGATAT
This sequence comes from uncultured Terrimonas sp., assembly GCA_964599035.1. Taxonomy (GTDB): domain Bacteria; phylum Bacteroidota; class Bacteroidia; order Chitinophagales; family Chitinophagaceae; genus Agriterribacter. Next base: position 299 of record CAZREP010000001.1, read on the forward strand.
ATTTACGCCGGAACGGCGGGTGGCAGCCAGGATATGAATGTTACCTTTCAATTGACCATCAAAACTCCTATCCGGCAAGCCTTTACGTTACAAATTAATCCGGCTCTTTAAAAAGATATCGATCATCATAATCTATTCCAAAGGCTTTTAAAAAGGCTTTGTACTCTTCTAAAAATGTTTGCTTTTTATGATGCATCTCCTGGTTTTTGATATACTCAATTACCCTGGGTAATTGGCTTTTTGAATAAGAAAATGCACCAAAGCCGCCCTGCCATGCAAATTTTGTCTTCGTTAGATGATTTTCATTGATCCACTTGGTGCTTTCAGATTTTACGACCTGTATCAATGAAGAAATGGCCTGATCCGGACGAAGTCCGATCAATATATGTATGTGATCAGGCATGCTGTTGACCTGGAGCATTTTGTGTTTGTTATTCTGGAATATCCCGGTAACATATTGATGCAGCCTTTCTTTCCAGGAAATATCAATCAGAGCAGCCCTGTATTGAACAGAAAATATAAATTGGATATGCAGTTGTGTATAGGTGTTAGCCATAAGGAGGTTTTTGAAGAGATAACCATTTTCTTTCAAATCATGATGAAAAAGACGGTAATTGGTCAAATTTCCAAATCCTGCTTAATACCCCGAGACTTTTCCGGCTATCACCTGGCGTCCTTACAGGACGCGTGAACACCATCTCCCTTAAGTCTACCCATCTCTCATCCCTATGGGATGATAACGGGGAGGCGGTTAAAAGAGTTGGCCATCGAATGAGCATAAATCAATTTAGATGCGTTTACCCCGACTTTCATCCTTTTAAGAAAACGGCCCAACCAAATTCACCTTAGCTATTCCGAATAGGAATTAAGGATACACAATCAATTATTTTCCAGTTTAAGCCACTACAAACCATAATGAATCAATCATTGATATAATATATATCACGATATCGTCCCATAGGGACGGAAGACCGGTAGTAGCTGCAGATATAAGGTATATTCAATGCGTCCCGTAGGGATGCAAGGTGGCCACCAATCTCAGGTCGGGCAAATGGTGTTTGTATATTATCGCGAAAAGCAAATGGATACTACCTGATCAACTTTTCTTTCTTCAATACCTTCACCCATTTCCTGTACCCTTCCAGTGTTAAATGTACACCGTCCCAGGTATAAGATGCTTTTAGCCGGCCGTTCTCATCTGCCATTACGCTAAACAGATCCACATAACCTATCCCTTCCCCCTTTGCCCATTTACGCAGAAAATCATTGATCTCCGGAATTTCATTGGCCCGCTTGTAGTGGCTTTTCAATTTCCCAAAACTTTCATTTACTGGCAGTACAGACTGAAAGTAAATTTTTGTTTTTGGTGATACCGACCGGATTAAAGCTACGATCCGCTTATAGTTATTAATGATCACATCCTGCGGAGTGCCCCTTGCCAGGTCGTTGATACCGATCATAATAAAAACTTTCGCGGGTTTTCCGTTTATGGTTTTTGCCAACAACTCCAGCAGTCCAAAACCGGTATCCCCAGGAATACCTCTGTTCTTAACTTTTTGACTTCCCAGCAATTCAGACCAGTCTCCCCAAAAGGTGATACTATTGCCATAAAACACAACATCTCTCTTACCAAGCGGCATAGCCTTAAACAGCTCAACCTGCGCTTTATAAATATCCGGACGGGAGGTGCTGTCCCACTGCGCCCGGAGCTCGGTGTCAATACCGGATAAAATAAGGCAACAAAAAAACAGCCTGAAAATTTTACACATATAAACGATATTTACTCAAATGCTATTGGCAAAAAGTGATAGCAGATAGGTCAGTGCTATATTATAATGCGGGAAATAGTGAATTATGAATCGTTCTCTCGTTTCTTTTCTCACCGCTCACGATCCACTTTCAGCTTCAGGGTAGCGCCCGTGTCTTCCACTTCATAAATTTTCATCCGCTCAGTTCCCGCCGGACTATTGGGTCCATGAAAAGTCAGCATCAGCTTTCCTTCAAATGTTTTAAACAACATGCCATGTCCGCCATGCTCTTCAAATAACAGATCAGGTTGTTGTATCCAGGGTCCCCGGATCTTTCCGGTTGTTGACGCTGCTATTCCAATGGTATACTTTCCATTCTTGAAACTTGACCATATCATTAAAAGCTTATTTGCCTTTGTGCGATACAAAAAACAACCATCAGTGACATAGGTGGTGATGCCATTTTTTTGAATACTGCCTGTAGACCATGATGCGCTGGACGCATTAAACAAGGTCAGCGATGCTCCCACAGGGCGGGACAGGTCTTGCGCAAGCTGCACCAGTTCCATGGTTCCATCTTCTATCTGCACCCATTCATGACAATATACCATGTAAGGAATTCCATTCTCTTCCCAGAGGGTACCATCGAGCGCCATCCGGTCCATGGGGGTGTGGGGCTCCTTATCTTTAAATGGCAGGAAGGGGCCGTCAACACTCTTTGAATGGAAAACCTGGGTTCCCCTGAACGTATATTTAGGAAAGCCCTCTCTCTGTTTTTTCCATTCAATATCTGAATTGACAGTGGCAAACAAATAATATCCGCCTTTGCAATAATGCACTTCCGGCGCCCATATAGCTCCCGTGATCCAGTTATCCGCCGGCGTAGTAAATACGGTATAAGGTCCTCTCCATATTTTCAAATCTTTGCTTTTGTAAGCCACGACCCCACTCACGGGCTTTCCGTTTTTGCCGGCAACCATTGAAGCCTTATACAGGTAATAGGTTTGGGTAGGCTTATGGGCTACAATATACGGATCACGGATATACAGGTCTTTGATCTCAATATCCGATATTGTTTCCTGTGCAAATAAGCCATTGAACCCCAGAAAAAATATATATGTAGCAATCCGGCATACCTTCTTCATATTGTAAAGCTTCACTTAGTGTTGACCGTATAATAAGAAGCTTTAAATATAAAGCTTTTCGAGATCCTGCATTTGCTCTAAGGTGGCAACATCATTTTAACCTTCGTAGAAATAATAACTGCTTTACCTATTCTGGAATTCACTTAAAGGAACTTCTGCCATATATATGGAAGTTTTTCCTTCATGACTGGAATAATATACTACCCATAACTTCTTCTTATGGATGATCATTCCGGGATAACTGGAATCACCATTACTGGGAAGCCGGATGATCTTTTTCGCATCCCCTTTTAAATCTGTTAAAAATAAAGCAGTACATACTTTTTCTTCATGAAACCGTGATCCGATGATGAGTTCTTTGTCGTTCAGGAATAAAAAATTGGGTCCTCCCAGCCTCCACTTCAATGTTTCGAAAGTAAACTCCCTGTATGGATAATCTGCAGTAGCGAGCATTCCCATCCTGTCACCGCTTTCTCTTCTTACCAGGATATACATTTTCCCTTTTTTATCAAAGCGGATCGTGCTTTCGTTTGGATTACCGTCAACAGGCAGCTCAAGGATCCGTTCATATTTCTTCCCATCGGTCGTTTTGAGCAATTGTGCTTTCCAGTTGCCGCCCCTGTGCCCGGGATAAGTTTGATACATAACACCGTATCCCACTCCCTTATACCAGGTTACCCGCCATATCCAATCCAGCTCACGTTTAACAGCAGGGTCAATATCTGCTTTTTCCAAATGACTGAAATTATTCCCATACTTATCAGAGAAAGAAATATACGGCTCCAGGGAGAGATATTGATTATCCTTCCAGACACCTCCTGCTACGGTTACCAGTATTTTTCCATCAGGTGTTGCAGACAAACGGGCTTCCCTCACATCAATGTCCTGTAACTGAAGCAACGTAACGGTTTCCCATTTTTTCAAATCCTTCGAGCGCATGATCCTGACCTTACCGTCATTTATATTGCTTACATGGTGAGAGCCTTCACGAAAAGCAATATAGAAATAGCTTTTGAATTTAAACAAATCCGGGAACGCATTATGCGGCGCTTTATCCCACAGCTTTGTAACGATGATTGAATCTTTCGGGGGTGTCTGTCGTGCAAGCACATACTGCGATACAAAAATTAAAAGGCTACTAAATGCAATGATTTTTTTCATCTATTACTCTTTTATTATTTTGAAAGCGCCGGATTACCGCCAAATGTCCATCGCCCACAGCTCAAAGCATCACGCTTTTTCCCTTTCCTTAGCCAACTGCTGCATATATCTTTCTTTTGCCTCCTTATTTTCCCGTGCTGATTCTCCCCAATAAATCAGTCCTATTGCCTTTCTTGTCCTGTCGGCGGTTGAGTTGGGACCCGCCCTGTGAATAGTGAGGGAGTGATGCACCAGCAGATCGCCCGGGCTGGCCGGAAATGCTATTTCATTTTTAATATCTTCTTCCGTTCCGAAATCAACGATCTGCTGTGAAAAACCGAGTGTGGAAGTGCGGCCATGCGGGCGCATACCTTTGAGATGGGAGCCCTTTACATACTTTACACACCCGTTGTCCTCCTCCACTTGTTCCAGCGCCAGCCACATGGTAACCGCCTGCTGCGGGTCCAGCATAAAATAATATCCATCCTGGTGAGGTGGCGTGGGCTTCCCTATTTTAGGAGGCTTATTGAAATATTCTACTGTTTTACAAACCACCTCCTCATCCAGCAAAGCCTTAGCGATGGTCTCGAACTTACTGTCTACTGCCAGCGTCTTAAAATACGGATCATATTTCTCAAGATCCTGCATTTGCTTGAGCGTAGCAACATCATTCTTGTCTTCATAGAAATAATGACTGGCAGACATATCAGGTATCTTTTCTGCAATAAAGCGCTGCATATTATTATTCAAAACCTGCACTTCTTCAGGTGAAAGAAAACCGGGAATATATACATACCCGTCTTTACCAAAAGACGATTTCAGCGATTTCAGGTATTGTTCATTCATATACTATTTTTTAAAATTAGAAAAGATCAATCAGTATTAATAATCAGCTGTTCCGGATGTTATGCCAGGCGGGTAAACCCCTGTTGAAAGGCCTTACTATTGTCTGCTTCTATTATACCCGACTTAATAGACTCTTCTATCAACTGCAGCGTCCGTTCAAAAGCTTCTATAAACCGTTGTAAATGCTGCTCTTTATGCGCATGCATTAAATAAAAAATACCGGCCACAAGAAAACCTTCCTGCTGCATCTTTGTAATAAATAATTTCCGGGCAGCAGTTGCGTAAGCGGATGTAAACGTAAAAGTAGGTGATACCGGCATTCCCCCTACAACGAGACCACAGGCAGCATATTTCATTGCAATGGCACGCAGCCGGTCCTGCAAGGCTACTCCTTTCGTCCATACCTCATCAAATATATTTTCACTTTCCATTTTTTTCAACACAGCCAATGCTGCAGCAGTGCCTATACCATCCGTCCAGTAACTAGAGGAAATAAAACTATCATCAGCAGCAGTCATCACGTTATCACTGCCTACCACAGCTGCAAAGGGTATTCCATTACCCATCGCTTTGGCATATACAACAATGTCAGGCACTATATTGTAACGGGCATGTGCGCCGGGATAACCATATCGCAACCCACTTGTTATTTCATCTACGACCATAACGATATTCCTGCCGGCACAAAAATTTCTAATGTTGTGAAGAAAATCGTTTTTCGGGAACTGCGAGCGCATTGGCTCCATTACCACCACCCCGCAATTATCGCCCAGCTTATTTATTGCAGTTTCAAAAGATTGCCAGTCGTTATACCTGAACGGAACGGCTGTTCCTGTTAATTCCCGGGGAACCCCTTTAGGTTGTAATCCGGGCAGCAAATGACCATCCAGCGCATTCGTTTCGCCAAGATTAGCGGCCAGGTACCAATCGTGCCAACCATGATAACCACAAAAAGCGACCCCGCTTTTACCTGAAGCAGCCCTGGCTATACGAACAGCAACCGACATTGCTTCTCCTCCCGTTCTTGCATAACGTACCTTACCAGCCCACGGATGCAGCTCAAGCAGCTTGTCGGCAAGCTCCAGCTCCTGCGGATTCACCAGGGAGGAATACGTTCCCAGGGTGAGCCGTCGTGTAACAGCCTTCGTTACCTCTTCGTCGCCATACCCCAGCAATACGGCACCAATACCACCGGCACAGTCAATATATTTTTTTCCATTCAAATCCCATACCTCACAACCGCTGCTTTTTGAGAAAAAGGTCGGCCACCCGGCATTGAATTGTTCAGCCCTTTTTGACAACAGTCCGGTTCCCCCTGTAATGACCTCCCTGGCAGACTCCCATAATCTTTTATTATCAATAAAAGGCAGATGGACACGTGAAGGCAAATGAGGCTGCAACAGCCTTAAGGCATTATTTAGAAAAATGTCCTTAATATCAAAACGGTCAAGTCCCGTATCTTCAAAACTTTCCCGGAGCGTCAGTAAAGATTCTATTCCAATTAATGTAAAAGCGCTGTCAGTGGGAGCCTGGTGTTGCTTATCTATGATCTCGGGATGTATCCAAAAGAAACGATCTCCGGTAGTAACGCAACGTCCATGCATTTCTGTAACAGGGAAATCACCGCCCCACAGTAACCTTTTAGGACCAAATACCCTGAGCGCTGCTTTAAAAGCCTCCGTTTCGCAAACAGCCGAAGTATCCAGGAAGACATTCTCAATATCGGCAATAGCAGAAAGCCCCTTTCTCGCATTCCGGTAGTTAAAGCTGCGTGCCACATGAGCCAATATTAACTTTACCCGTGGGTATGCCTTGCAAAGCTTCCTGATCTGCTGTTGATTGCCTTTATCTTCTATTGCCCCGTTTTTCACCATGTGCAGCATCAGAACACCATCCATTTCATTTAATAATTCCCATATCCACTCCGGTGCATATTCTGTTATTTCCGCATTCATCGTATCTTTTCTGTCTGCATAACAGTGATATACTTTTATACCACAACAGGTATCCTTTCTCAATTGATCTGCCATCTTTACAGCATCATCATGGGGAGAAACCACCATTAACGACCTGCTTAAATCTGTGCCATGGCGCTTAACTTCATCCAGCGTGAACCGGTTCATAGCGTCACGGTCGCCCTGCTTCTCCGGCATACCAAAATACAATCCATGCAATTTCTTTACCGGCATATAGCGCGTTAAGTAACTGCGATGAGCTTCACAACCCAGCTCATGTACTCCTTTTAAAAAAGATATTTCTTTCTGAAAGTGGGATGAACGATAGGTATGCACGTGAATATCAAAGACCTCACCAGGAACAAAATCATCAAAGATCCTTGCGATAGCAGCATCAGATGCATTGAACTTTTGCTGAAAAACCATACACTATAAAATTAATTATATGGGAACGCTCCTGTTTTAATTAAATTTTAAAGAATACAAATCAGCATCCTTCAGATAAATCTTCAGTTTTACAGGCTTTCCCTCAAGCGAGGAAACATCCTCCTTTCCATTCCATGATACAATACGTTTGATCTCATTGCCGATAATTTCCCGGGCATCATTAACTGTATATCCCGGTATCGGCCGTCCCTTAGCATCAAGTATTTCAATTTTCACATATCCCGCTGCCGAGGTAGCGTAGTTAATCTCCAATTCTTTCCCTTTAAACACAAAAGGTTTTGTAATTGCCTCTCCTCCTTTAAAATCTCCCTTAAGGGAAGCAAATCCATCGAGGCGTAAAGTATACCTTTTAATATGTGCAGTAGGCTGGGCATAACTTTCGTTTACATACACCGATAATTCCGTGGAGCTGGTCTGCACTACATTCAATACAGGATAATTAGACCGTGATACCCAGTTTTCCAGCCCGATCTCAGGACGGATAAAAGATTGCATAAAAGTCCTGTCATATACCGATCCTCCCCGGGTGCTCATAAAAATAGCATCCGAACAGTCTTTAAAATAGCCAGGGTTCACATTCAATGCTTTTGCCTGCTCATCCGTTAAAACCTGCCGCTTAGGCATAAACCTGGCACAAATAGATAAATAAATATGCGGAGCCCTGAAATAAGGACTGGTTTGATTGGTATATAAATGATCCAAAGGCGTATCACCAAAAGTCATTTTTACGGGAGCTGTCCAGTGAATGAAATCCCTGGAAGTTGTTCTGCTTACCGATCTGAAACCTTTGTATTGTGTAAATCCCCCCTCGCTCCAGGTACGGAAATAACAGACGTACTGTTGTTCACTCTCCGACCAGAAAGATACATTTTGAGAATCGAAGACGCCTGTTTTATATACAGCAGAATCCTGTATCTTTTTCCAATGAATACCGTCTGCAGATACAAAAGCAAACAACCCGGTCTTATTTACTCCCCCCAATGCTTTAAATCTTTCTGATGCTTTTGCATTGGGATTTTTATCAAGAAAAGGGCTGAAGTTATGCGTGGCAGGCGCAGCATTAGCTAATATGACATTGTTGTCTGTAATACCATCTATCGTATAAATCCCAAGGCTGGGTTTTGTCCAGTTAATGCCATCGGATGATTCTGCATAGCAGGTTACTTCATTTGCATTCCCATCCTTCCCGGCTTCTCTTACGCCTCTGTAATAAAGCTTATACTGCGTGCCGTCTTTAATAATAGTGCTATACCCGCTAAAATTCCCCTCCCAGGGATGATCAAACTTCAAAACCGCGCCTTCATTTCTCGGAGTATGCAACTCTTGTGTGATATTGTTGAGTTTTTCTATCAAATACTGGTCAACAAATAGTTCCCGGTTATTTCCAAGTTGAAGAGGAATAGCAGATTGGGCCAATAAACAGTGCTGTCCAAAACCAAACCCCCAAAATATCAATGCCAATAACTGTCGCCTGTAGGAATTCATGATCTTATATTTTAGTAAAAGTTGCCGGCAACATTTTCTTTGCCTGATCTCTTACACTTAAAGCTTCCTTTTCTGAAATCCACTTATATGGCCACCTCAGCCTTGTACCCGACACAGTCCATCCTCCTGCAAATGCCAGTAACTTATCCAGCGCAGGATCCGAATAACCTGCTTTTGCAAAAGGAAAAATGCAGGTTTCAAAAAATGCTAATATCCTGTTTTCAATCGCCAAAGCCTCAACTGTATCCTCCTGCATTAACCGGTACCAGGCTACTGCACCTACAGGATTTAAACAGGCGATATTTGAATAAGACCCTTTTGCAATGCCAGCTCTTATTCCCGACGCCAGCCTATGTCCCTGTATAAATACAGACAAGCCTTCCCCATATACTTTCATTGCCTCAAACCAATCATCACCTTTGGCTGCTACTTTTATTCCTATGAGCTGCGGAACTCCCCTTTGAAGCCTTGAAAAATCCTCCGGTTTCAATAAGATTTTTGAATGTCCGGGATGATATAAAACCAACGGAACAGGATCAGCGATATCCGCAATCCTGTTTAGAAACAGCACCTGCTCTTCCGCAGTTAAAGGTAACCAATCCGGAAAAATGACCTGATAAGCACCGGGTTGCAGCTTTTTTGACCTTTTAATACGTTCAATACAAACCGGCGGGCTGCCATGTGATGCCCCAACCTGAAACGGAATATTTTTACTGCTGCAATTTTCCGCGACCAGCGATTGGATCATATCAAACTCTTCTTCGGTTTGATTATAAAACTCTCCGGCTGTTCCATTCGTATATACCCCTGAAACACCTGCTTCCAGTATAAAATCCAGATCGTTTTTTAAACAGGCAAAATCAATGCTGTCGTCTCCATGTAGAGGGAGCAGCAATGTAGCCCATATCCCCTTTAGCCCCTTGGAAGTTAGTACGCCCATGAAGCATTCATCTCCTATTTTATTTCAAGTATGGTTCCGGCAATATGCCTGATACCATTCTCCTTATTGAAATAATATACCACCAGCACCCTCTTCTTATCTAATTGTACCGGCCAGGTATAGCCGATATCGGTGTTTCCCCCGTCTTCACGTAACACGATTTCGGGAGCTGTTTTGAAATCAGTACACTCGGCATTTAATATCCGGGCTCTGATACCAAAAGGTTGATGCCTGTACCCATAAGTAAGCAATACACGATTATCAGGCAAACGTAATGCATTCAAGGGATGTCCCTGAAAGCCCATTGATTCCCAGTTAAAAGTTTTACCACCATCTTTTGAGCGGGCGATCACTGCCTGATCACCAAATTTAGCAGTGCGCAGAAAGCCGATAATATCGCCTTTAGGAGTTTCATATACAGATGCTTCATTAAAAAGTATGTTAGGGTCTTTTGCTACTTCACCGGTAAATTCCCAGGTTAGTCCTTTATCTCTTGATGTGAGTAAATAATTTGAGGTTTTTCGGGCACTGTCATATGCAGCAACGATCCACAATACTCTTCCGTCTTTTGCCTCATATAAAGCGCCACGATTATAGGCCGGCACTTTCTGTCCGTACGCATTATAGTTAATTTCAGGAGGAATGGACGGAGGGTAAATCGCCTCACTCCAGGTTTTTCCCCCGTCGGTGGAACGCACTAAGTATCCCCCCAGAAAAATATACCCCGCAGCTTCAAAATAAGGTTGTTTTAAATTAGGGACCCCATCAGGGCGAACAGCCTGCCATCCGTAACTGGTACATAGTATGGTGCCATCCTTCAGTTGCAGCATACAGGGATCCTGCGATCCGCCAAAAGGATGTGCATATATCAGCTCGGGATCCTTTGTCCAGCTTTCCCCATCTGTAGAAAGCACCGAAACCAGGTAACTGTTATGATCTACGTGGCTATTGCCCTTTTCACCAAAAATAGCCCTATTAGGTGCCCGTCTGAAAGCTAGCATAATTTTTCCATCCATTAGCCGAACTGCAGATGGAAAAGCACAATAATAGGACGAGTCACTATAGATAACAATATCCTTAACTTTTCGTATTTGCTGAGAAAAAGATGCAGTCCTACAGGATAAAACTAATGTTACTAATAGTAAAACCCACCTCCATAAATTATGACAAGAAGTATAATTAAGCATTCAATTAATCCTCAACGGCCTTTTAAAAATTAAGAGAGAAGATAAAACACCTCATCTCTGTAATAAAATTCACAAATTAAATAAGCTAATTTCCCCAAATATACTTCGTCTGTTATTTTTGCTCATTTCCTATTAATCGACTGGCAAAGTTTTCTTATTATAAAAGTCAATTCTATAAATCTTTGTGGCTCTCTTATTTCTTTTTTAGCTTGATGATTAAAATTTTAATTTAAGAATACCTAAGCAACATTAAAAAGCTTAGCTTTAAGGCAACTGAACGATTATTTTTAAATTTAATTAATTCTCTAAATTCTAAAAATAGTTGAATTTAAAATATTGAATATTAGGATTTAATATTTCTAATATACATGGCATATACCCTTGCTTTACTTTTCTTTGGAAATTTTATTTTTATAGCAAATTCCTTATTATTAGGTAAATAGTTACTCTGAGGCCAGGAAACTCTAACTTCTGTACCATTTTTATTTACTATTGCTGCTTGATTCTCAGAGTATTTAGGGAAAGATATATCATTCTCATCTAATAATTCAATATATAAAGGATGCTCAGGAGAAACTCCATCCACATTTAATATTAGTATTTCATCTCGATCCGCTTTTAAAACAGAAGTAATAAGTTCAGCCTCATTATTATCATGTTTGCTAGATAGAAAACCAAAACCGTCTCTCCTTAATGTGGCCAACCCAATTTCCATTGATCTTAGTCTCCCGCTCGTATCCCAGCTTGAATACCAAATCATAGTTTTATCCCCTACATTTACGAAAGCATTCCCTTGTAGAACTGCGATGTGGTCCCACTCGCCCTCTTTACCCCTTGGAATAATCTTAAAATCCGGAACTGGCTCTCTAAAATGAATGCCATCATTGCTGACTATAAGACCTAAATCCACATGAGTTCCTAATGTAAATACTACTCCCTTAGGTGGTTTTTCTTTTGGCCCGTGCCACATTCCATATAAACCTATTAAAACATTATCGCGGTTCCATATTCCAGCTCCCATATGAGTCTCTTCGGTCAAATTGGACTCCATAAATTGAGCCCCTCTAGCAAAAGCCAAAAACCTTGTTTCATTCCAATCTTTAAAATTCGGTGATTTATATCCCACCATAATTCGACCTGTACCTTCTCCATTCGGTCTCCATCCAAATGGGGCTAGCCCCTGCCCAGTAGCATAATATGATCCACCAAAATGATAGACACTTGAGACCTCAAAATGCTCTCCACTCTTATTGATTGGGGTACCTTCAACCAACTTCCAGCTTAAACCATCTGAGCTTGTAGCACATACAGCCAGACAAATTCTACCCCGGGCTTCGTCTTTAGATAGATTAAGCACTTCACTTTTTAAAGAATGAGTAATAAATGCAGCCTTGTAACGACATGATGGATCTGGATCTTCAGGTTCATACAAAATTGAAAGAAAATCGTCTACTAAAGTCAAATAATTGGGGATACCAATAATCTGGCAAATATTATTCTTTTTATTACCGTTGAACTCAACCAATCCTAAGTTGGGTTTGGTCCACTCAATTCCATCCAAGCTTTCAGCATAACACATCGGGCGCCAATATTTAGGAGATTGATAATCACTCCCAATCTCAGTTTCTGCCATTCCCAAATACCACATACGAAATTTCTCACCAACTTTAATTACCGTGCCATAAAGTATTGCGTGACCATGATCATGTGAACCTGATGGTCCTCTCCTTAAAACAGGGTTCTTTGGATATTTTACCGCCTGAACTAAAGTTAGTTCTAAATTACGTTTTCTAGGAATGTTAAAATCATCAAAAGAAAAAAGAACGCTTTCACCTACCCTCTTATTCGACATTGATTTACGAAGATAATTTTTCTCATGTTCAACGGCAAAATTTGAACTGTATAACCCAACTCCTGTAGCTGCAATTGCTGATTCCCTAATAAATTTCCTCCTTGAATTAGTTTTTGATTTCATCCTTAAATTTTTATTGGATATCTTATTTAATATTAATTACTATTGCTAATATAATTTCTGACATTAATTACATAAAAGCCAATTCTTTGCCATTTCCACAGTTCCCTTAGGAATAGTATGCCCCTTTGATTCTGATTTAATTACTAATTCCAAACTTCCTTTATCATTATCATATGTTGTATAATTACTTAGGGCATTGAAGAAATTAATAGATTGTTCTGTTCCAACACGATTATCTTTATTACCAATAGTAATCCAAATTCTTTTGGAAGAAAGTAAATCTACTTTAGAAAATAAATTAAATGTAGGTTTAATGTTATCTTGTTCTATTCCATTAAATTCACTTAATGAAAAAAGATTAACAACCGGACAAAAAGCTACTACTGACTTTACCCTGGGTTCAAATGCTGCAAATTGTAAAGCAAGATATCCTCCTCTGGAAATACCAGAAACAGCAACTGAATCTGCAGTCGTAAAACCTTTTTTTATTAAAAAATCTAAAACTTTTCTCATTCTCAAATTATTAAATTCGACAAAATCGGTACCATCCTTTACTGCACTCGCCCAATTATCTAGAGGATTTGGTCTTTTTTTTTCTTTAAACATCCCATGAAAAGGCAAATCTAAAGACACACACAACCAACCATGATCCTTAGCCAGATAATTCCCACAATTTCTAAAATATTCATCCCCTAGAGTTCCATCTATAGAATTAGCCAATATGAACAAAATTGGCACGGGGGAGGATCCTCCGTTTCCTCCCCATAGGCCAAACTCTACCCCGTCTTCAGTAAAAAAATGCCTGACCTGATTATTAATTGAATCAGAATTTTGAGCAAATAAGGATCGGTTTATAAAAAGCAATATGAATATTAAAAAGGAAAAAAAATTAAACGAGATTTTAAGCATGGCTGTCTCTTTTTAACTATATACTTTATAGAGATAATAATTATTGAGAATATTTTTAGCGTTCTCATTGAGACATTAGCGAAGATTAAAAGTAATCCGCTCTTCAATATATTTAAGCATTTGAGTCATTACCAACTTCTTTAGCTTCAAAAATCAGAAACATTATCTCATACTACAAATAAAAATAGAAGTATATTTATCTTCCCGATAAATTATAGTATCCTTACTGGAAGTATTAATTACAAACCTTCTTAGTGTAATGCTAACCATAATATACCGAACCATTTCGTGAATAGTGAATGAGTGAATAGTGAATCAATTCACTATTGACAATTGCCTATTCACCTGTACTATATAACATGTTATCATTAACATGCCACTAACTGCTCTACCTGTAATACTAAGCCATAATACGCATTTAGGAATTTACCATCCTGGATTTTGTTTCAAATTCGGGTTTAGTGCTAATTGCTTTACAGGGATAGGCCATAAATAATCTTTACTTGGGTCAAATTTTCTTAATTCACTCGACTGAACAATAATTATATTGTCATCAGAAATATTATAAGAAACATTGGCACCTGCAAAAAGATCATCAAAAAAGTAACTCCCATAAACCGTTTTTGTCAAGACTGTTTCAGCGGTTTTCCACCGAATAAGATCCCAATAACGATATCCCTCTAAAGCTAATTCAACTCTTCTTTCTCTATGTATCATATCACGCATATCAAGGTTGTTATTTTCAACAAACCCATTACTTAATTTGGGCATATTCACTCTCTCTCTTAACAAATTAATACTTTTATCCAGTTCTTCGTCTGTTATTTCTCCTCTTAACTCGAAAGTGGCTTCCGCATAAATCAATAGAACTTCGGCATATCTTATTACAGGAAAATCATTGAAACTTCCGGCGAACAAGCCATAATCAAGTTCATTAAAAAACTTACGCTGCATATACCCAGTCCTTACCCGGCTATTCAATAACGAATAAGGGATATAAAAAGGGGGAAATCCACCCTCCACAACATAAGGATCGCCGATTTTAAATACTGTTGCATCAAGTCGAGGATCACGGTTAATGAAAACATCAGTAGAAACCTGAGGTTCCTCATATAAAGGAGATTTTTCAATTGGTAACCCATCATTCATAAGATATGAATCAACCAAAGATTTAGTAGGAGAAGATGACCCTCCGTTAATAGCACCAAAAACATTTAATGGATGCTGAACAACCCGATTATTTCCATCTATACCATACTGGTGAACTAAAATATTTTCACGATTATTAAAACCATTACCTTCTGGTTGAAAGGTATTAAAATAACTAGGATATAAGCTATATTGGCCGTTGTCTATAACTTGTTTAGACGCATCAATGGCAATTTGAAGATATTCGTCAAAATTACCTTCCTCATGAAATTTCCTATGGGTCCCGTCATGTAAAGCAATTCTTGCTTTAAGTGCTAAAGCTCCTCCACGCGAGACACGCCCAAAACCAACATTACCGAGACTGGAAGCATTAGGCAAATTATCACTTGCGAAACTTAAATCCGAAAAAATAGAATCATAAATAATTTCTTTCGAAGTAGCTGGTTGATCTAACTCTTCTGCGTTTGCATCCAAAGTTCGATTTACAAATGGAACATCGCCGTATCTTTTAACCAATTCAAAATAACCATAGGCTCTAAAAAATTTAGCTTCCCCTACATAACGACTTATAATTTTTTCTTCCACCCCAAAATCTTTTGCCTTAGCTGCTTTTTCTATAATGTTATTAGCTGCACGAATTATTCGATAAAATTTATCAAAATCATTCGGGGAATCTGCTGGAGCAATACGCGTACCTGCACTTATTTGATTTAAAGCATCGCCAATTGGACTAATCGCATTGTCTGACATGGCATCATCATTCATAGCCAAACCTGGCAAAAAGGTATAAAAATAGTTACATGCTTCCCTAAGATTGTCTTCAGACATCCAAAACGATTCGTCAGTAAGGGTATCTTTGGGTATATAATCCAAAGAACAACCATTCATAATTGAAGCTAAAATTGTCAGAAAAAAAATGCTTTTAAAAAATTTAATTATATTCATGAATAAATATTTTATAATTAAATAATTTTTTGTTCAGTTTTCAACTTAAAAATTAATATTTAGGCCAAATGCAGCAGTAGCAAAATAAGGATATTCGGTCCCAGTGGCATTCGTATCTATTGCTTCAGGGTCTAATAAGTGTTTATATACACCCAATCTAGAGAATGTGATTAAATCCTGAGCACTAAAAAAGACCCTAACTCTTTGAATATTAACCTTCTTAATTAACTTATCAGGAAGAGAATAGCCCAACTGAATATTTTTCAGTCGAATATATTTTCCATCCAAAATTCGTCGATCGGAAGGTAAATAATTGAAGTTATCCCCAAGATAAGGGCGAGGGAATACCGCATTAGGATTCTCCGGAGTCCAATAATCCATTTGAAATTTTAAAGGCTGTACAGGAGCTGAGGGCATTGGTTGAACAGCATTTTGATTAGGATAAAACTTTCGTTTAGCAACACCCTGAATAAAAAAAGAAACATCAAAATTTTTAACTGCTAAATTTCCTAGAATTCCAAATAAATACTGTGGCTGTACTGTACCTAAAAAAACCAAGTCTCCATGATCTTCTACTGATCCTTTTCCCCCATCAATTTTATTATCCCTATTTAAATCTAAATATTTAACATCTCCGGCTGCTGTTAATTGATTCTGGAATGCCCAGCTAGAAACTTCACCAGAATTTTGAAAATATCCATCTGTTTTATATCCCCACAAAGAATTTATAGGAAACCCTTCAATAACATTATTAAAGCCTGGTAATATCACTTGACGCCCATCATATTTAATTAGTTCATTTTTACTATTAGAAAGATTGAACCCTATTGAATATTGAAGAGCATTATTATCTCTATTCCTATAAGTTAAATTTACTTCCCATCCCCACGTCTTTAATTTACCCATATTTACTAAAGGCGTACCCACTCCAAACGTAGCAGGTAAATTTATAGGAGTAAGCATATTATCATTCTTCTTATTATAAAAATCTATGTTAGTTAGAATTCTATTTCCCAATAACCCGATATCAAAACCTAAATTAGAAGAACTAATTGTTTCCCAAGTTAAAGTTGATGAAGGAACCTTTTGTTGATAAAAATAAACAGAAGGAACCTGTGGATCTCCTAAAACTAAATTGTTAGCTGTTGTAATTAAATTGAAATAATCATAATTGCCAATACCTATTGAACTACCACTTTTCCCCCAAGAAACTCTAGGCTTAAATAAGGAAATAAAGGGAAACGCATTATTAAACCATCTTTCATTATTTAAATTCAGTCCCAAAGCAACAGAAGGGAATAAATTAGATCTATACTCCGGAGCCAGGCGTGAACTTTGATCTTCTCGAAGAGAAAATTGGAAAAGAATTTTATTTTTATAATTATAATTCATTCGCCCGAAAAGGGATAAATAAGCATCTTCATTTATTATTTCTGTAGTGTTCCTTCCAGTCCTCGGTCCAAGATTTAAGGTGGGTAAATCATTAGTAGCTAAATTTGTGGCTTCGGAAAATAAGGACTTTATATGGCTATCTTGCCACTGATATCCAACTAAAAAATTAAAGTCGTGGTCTTTGATTTTTTTGCTATAGTTTGCCAAAACCTGTAAATTATTATTTTGGCTGGTATTATTAATTACCTGATAACTATTGGGATTGTTGAAAAACCTTATTGGATCATCAGACCAATAAAGAGTAATCTTTCTATTAAATTTGTTTTGATCACTAATCTTATACCAACCTCCATAAATTAAACTTAATTGCAATCCATTTATAAGAAAATCATCATATTTTAGTTTAAATGTGCCGGTAAAATAATTATTATTAAGTCTATTAAATCCACCTTCAGTTAAATGTGCATAGGAATAATCACCAGTGCCATAGCCATTTAATTTTCCTGTTTCAGTCCAAATAGGATATAACTGTCTATATCTAAACATTTGAAAAAAGAGTCCACTAGTTCCATCTGCCGGAAGCGTAGGAGCTTCTATTTTCTCTAATGTATAAGCTAATCGTGCCTCAAAAGTTAAGTTTTTAGCAATTTTGTTGACTTCATTAAATCTAAAATTATACCTCTTTAATCCATCCGGACCCACTTTAAAAACTCCTGTTTCATCATTATATCCTGCTGAAAACAAATAATGAAACTTATCAGTGAGGCCTCCTTTAACTGACATATTGTGCATTTGTGTAAAATTATTATCACGAAGCACTAAAGGAATTTTTTCACCAGCCTCAGCATAATACACAAACTTTCCTGGAGCATTTGGATTAGGAGCTATTGTCAGACCTTTCCGAATATTGTCCAAATCATAATCAGTATACTCCGGTGCTTGTCCTGCATTGCCTTTAGCTAGATTTGAATAAAGTGCCTCATCTAAAAGACTTAAACGTTCTGGTTTACTATTAAGAGCCCATTTTGCTCCCATTAAATTAGAGTACTCAAAACTTAATTTACCTGAACCATCATTTTTGGTTGTCACTAAGATAACTCCTCCTGCCCCCTGCGCACCATAAATAGCTGTAGATGAAGCATCTTTCAAAATATTTATATTCTCAATATCATTAGCATTTAGTGTTTGAAGAGCAGACAATGGAGTAACTATTCCATCTATTACTAATAACGGATCTACAGCGCCATTAACGGAAGTTACTCCTCTTATTTGGATTTTTATGCCTTCACTTCCAGGTTGACCAGAGGTACGTGTAACTGCTAACCCTGGTGCTGTTCCCTGTAAAGCTTCAGCAACATTATTTATAGGGCGATTGGTCAATACACTTCCCTTAATTGTAGATACAGAACCAGTTAAGTCGGTTTTTTTCTGAACCCCATATCCTATAACTACCACTTCGTCAAGTTCAGAATTTTTTGCATGCAAAATCGTATTAAGGGTTACGTTTTGCCCCACTTGTATTTCCTTTGTTTCAAAACCCAAAAGAGAGAAAATCAAAAAACTATTCTCCTTACATGAAATTTTATACTCCCCATTTTTATTAGTAACTGTGCCAGTATTTTCATTTTTTATACTAACAGAAACTCCTTCAAGAGGTTTGCTCAGTTCATCGGTTACACGACCATTTATTTGTTTTAAGGATTGCGAAAATCCGATTGTACCATTCACTAAAATAAAAATCAAAAAGAAAAATATCCTACAAAAGCAAGCTAATATTGATTTGTTTTTTAACAAACTTAATAATGTCATACTATTGATTTTTTATTGTAAATAATAATCATACCTGAATATTTTCATTTCCTGAATGGTAGATATAAATTTAGAAAAGATGCTTTTCTTTTTTTAATACTATATTTTCTATTACTTATACTTTTCTTCAATTTTCCCATTTTGCTAATCTTAGATGCATTTTCGTTCCTGTTATAATATATACTTAACGGGCACAGGGGTTATCATTCCTTTCCTTCAATGATAACTTTCCGCATTACGTTACTAAGTCGCTCCACCAGCGCCCTTTCACCGTTAGCGCTGAAATGTATTCCATCTCCATGCCCCAGCTTATCGTTTGAGAAATAATATCTGTGCTCTATTATTAAGAAGCACATAAGTACTCCTATACATATCAAATTTACCCTTCATCCAATACTTTAACTGCTACATTTTTATGCATTAGTGATACAATTATTCAATTTTAGACAAAGGGGGGCTAACCACTTTCATTTAGCTTCAATTTGTAAATTCTGAAAAGCAATGCACCAGTTGTATAAGGGATAAGACTGCCCCTTTCGTAAGCCATAAGATAGATCTTTAAAAACAAAAGTTGATTTTTCCTGATCGGAATCGCGGATATTGCCATAAGAAAATCTGCGGGATGTATAGCAACGCTGACCGGCTTGAAAATTGATACCATTCTCCAAGTCATCCAATTCTCCCCTGAACACAGTATTCCCCTCCGGGTCTACAAAAATTTCCCGGATGATCAGATTCGTGAAATCTTTATTATCCTTAACTATATTATTAAGATAAAACACACCTTCATTACTGAGAACCGCAACTTCATTAAGAATACTCCCTTCAAATATTATTTCAATCATGTCGTGACCATCTTTTCCCTTAACACCGGATCTGACTGCTTTCACCGGCTGCGATATATCAGCAACTTTTGAAAGAAAACCATAACTCACAAGAGAAGGGGTTACGCCGTTTGCAGGCGTTGACAGCGAAATTTTCAGCAAGTCTTTTTCAGCAACTTCCACTTTTTTTATTGTACATCTTTCAGTTTTGTCACCATAAATAATAAAACCCAGACTCTCTTCCTGTCTGGGCAAAAAGGTCGTGTCAATCATAATAGGAGGTTCAGGAACGTGAAACCTGATAAAAACAACACTTTCATCACTGTTATACCATGCGTTTAACGGGCGCAGGGGTTGCCATTTCTTTCTTTCAATGACAACCTTCCGCATTACTTTACCAAATTGCTCCCCCAACCACCTTTCTCCGTCAGCCGTGAGATGTATGCCATCCCCATGCACCAGCTTATCTTTTGAAAAATAATAACTGTTCTCAGCATTAGGAAGCATATAGGTGGGACTCACCATAAACATATCTTTTTCCTCATCGCAAGCTTCTATCTGTGCTATACCGGCAAGATTGCCTGCAGTTTGATAGGTAAAGAAGGGTATTGCTCTTTTTTGGTCGGTAATAAAGCGGATGTCTTTTTGAAAATCGTTTTTCAGCCGGATCAGGTCTTCTTTATAAACTGAAATCGCTTCATGAATTATAAGTGCAGAATCCCATCGATTTACTTTTCTCGTTCCATTCGCCTCTCCCTGCATCCAGGTTATGGCGAAAACGGCATATTCCATTTGCAAGGAGTCAGCCGTTCTCTTAGCCCTCCTTACATCATCAACTGAAGTATTATAATATCCTCCACCTGATCTCCGGTTCCCAGCCCTTGGATCCTTCGCATCGTCATGGCGCTTATCCAATTCCCGAAGATACCTGCCTCCCTGTCCGGCATAACTAAATAAAAAGCGTAACTCCTTTGCATAAAGCTTACGTGCCGTTTCGGTAAGATGGTCGCACATACCATTGGCAATGGTTTCGCCTTCTGCATTTCTTTGCACAGCAGTAAGGGGAACAAAGGAAAAGCCCTCAACATCTCTGAGCTCCGGCTTATCGGGATATTTATTCGCCGTCCAGGTATGCGTGCCCATGGCAAACCGGAGATTACCAAAACCAGTAGCAGTATCTGTAATCACCGGCAAAGATTGCTCACCTGCACCTAACGATTGCCCCATATGAACGATATGATTAACAGCGCCCGCTCCCGTATTATATACAAACTTATGCTGCATTGTACAACCGGAGGTACCCAGTAACACAAACAGGACGCAACCCGTAATCAACCTCTCCCTCCCTACATAAACAAACATATGGTTCAATTTAATGTTATTATAATAATCTAAGGTTAGGTTAAACGTATTATAGTTTTTCAATAGCCACGAATGCACGAATGATTATTCGTGCATTCGTGACATATTATACAACATTTTAAATTTAACATAGCACTAATTCCTGAAATAAAAAGTCTATCCTTTTAGCTGATCAGGAGTCAGCTCATTAAGCAGACTTTCACCATTCAGCAGTCGCTGTACGTTTTGATAAAAAATATCCCAGGTCCTTTCCAGGAACCTTGTACCTGCACTGGACCCTGAAATATGAGGCGTCATTATAACATTATGCATGTTCCACAAGGGATGTTCAACTGGCATGGGGTAATGATAATGCGTATCCAACGCCGCCCCGGCTATCCATCCCTCCTGTAGTGCTTTTAATAAAGCATGTTCCTGTACCAGAGGACCACGTGCAGGATTCAGCAAAAAAGCATGTTGTGGTAATATTTTTAATTCTTTTTCTCCGATAATACCTACAGTATCCTGCAACTGTGGAATGGCGAGTATCAGGAAATCAATACTCCTGAGAAATGCTTCCTTTTCATTCATCAAGAAAAACTTATCGGGCAAATTACCCAAGGTATCGCCGGTACCCGGTACATTATAAACATTCAATCGCGGCTTTGGAGCACTCCTGCCAAGCACATATACTTTCATGCCCATAGCTTTGGCAAGTCTTGCTGTTTCCCGGCCAATCCCTCCATAGCCCCAAATACCAACTACAGATCCTCTGATCTCCCGCTGAAACCGCGATGAACGGTCCCATATCTTTGAATCCTGGTTATGCAGCATGCCACGTACATCACGAACCAGATTGATCATCATGGCAACATTCCATTCAGCAATCGGTACGTCAAAAACGCCAAGCGCATTGCACGCTCTTATGCCCCGCTTTTCGAAAGACTGCCCGATCAACTGGTTATAACCGGCAGATGCAATCTGGATCAGCTTCAGATTTACCATCTCCGCGTGATTCTCCGGTGGTATCGTACAAAACAACGCCTCACATTCTTTTATCAGCTCTGCAGGCAAGGGGCGAAGCCGCTCTTCTGCTTTTTCCACCAACTTCAGTTCTATTCCCGGCATTTCCTTGAGCAATTGCAGAACAGGATCAAAAACCGGCATATCTATCAACACTTTCATCATCTTCTCTTATGTTGTCAATATTTTTCCCGGAACACTGTTGAATTCTCCTGACCCGGGGATAAACGGGAATTTACGGATCGTTTCTTCTGTCAGCCGGATACCGAGTCCGGGCATCTCAGGAGGTTGCATATAACCCGCTTTTATCGTCGGTACATCTTCAATTACTTCGCTATGCAACGGTCCATATGCAGGAGCTACCTCGAGCATGCAGGTATTGGGACAGGCAAAACCTGCATGAATATTCTGCATTAAAGACGCACCCGCCCCCCAGGCATGGGTGGCTATAGAACGGCCGGACTTTGCAAACAATAATGCTACCTGCATAAACTGATCCAGTCCGCTGCTAAACGATGCATCCGGCTGCCCGATCCCGAAACTCTGCTGGTCTGCAAAAGTTTTCCATTCACACAGGGCTGTAAGACACTCCCCTCCGGCAATAGGTGTGGACGTTTCGTTGCAAAGCATTGCATAATGATCCGGAAGGGTGTAATGTAATGGCTCCTCCAGGAAGAACAAATCATAAGATTCAACTGCTTTCGCAACGGCAACAGCAGTTTCCAGGTTCCAGGTTGCCCCGGAACTGTTGCCCATATGCGCATCGAGCATCAGCCACAAATCACGTCCAAACTTCTCACGTACAAAATCAAGTTTTTTTGATTCCAGGTCTGCCGCTTTATGGGGATCATCGGGTATTTCTACCCCCTGATCTTTTATGTATGCTCCTGCTCCGAGTTTTACACCTTTAAATCCAAGCGAGCAATAAAAGCTCACCTTACTTTCAAGTTTATCCAGGGGATAATTACTGGGTCCACCCGTTGCATAACAGGGAAGCGCTGAATGTTCGGAGGGAAATCCCCTACCCGTACCTGCATGTATAAAGGCGTTCGACCATCTTTCACGTAACAGCTTATAAACCGGAAGTCCACTTTCTTTGCCTTTTAAATCCCAAAGTGCAGCTTCAATGCCCGCAAGCACTGCTGCACCTAACCCAACCCGGCACCAAAAATTACCGGCATGATACATTCTCTTCCAAAGCGCTTCAATATCGTCCAATTCCTGCCCAATAAGCACGGGTTTAAAGAAATCAACGATTGCAGGTACCATTTCCGGCACAAAATACCCGGCATAGGTTTCACCCGTTCCCGATAGCTCCGTATCTGTATCAATCCGGATGAATGCAGCGCTCCTTAGTTTCCTCAGTTCACTAAGGAAGGGATCGTTGGTACAGGGCCCGGTAAGCAAAATCGTTTTAACATCCGTTATTCTCATAAATGAAAATCCTATATGGTTATTGTTTACGTTTCGCAATAAGGTATAACGCATAAACCTTTGCTGTACTGTTTACCGGAAAGGTTACTTTAACAGCAAATTTCTTATTAGCAGGTAAAAACGATTTACGAGGCCAGATTACATGCTGTTGTAATCCATCGGAGCTAATGACGGCAGCGTCAGCGCCTGAGTAGCCGGGCAACGGACGATCCAGGTGATCAAACAATTCAATAGTAAGCGGAGCCCCGGTATGCAGTCCCTCTACATTAATAGCCAGGCTTGTTTTCTTTTCTGTCCACTGTGGCGCCGTTATAAAATGGGCATCGTTGTCTTCTTCTTTCCGTGAAAGGAACCCAAAACCGTCTCTCCGGAGAGTAGCAAGACCTATTTCCATTGATTCAAGCTTCCCTCCTGTATCCCAATGAGAATACCATATCATTGTTTTGTCCCCTTCATTCACAAAAGCGTTGCCCTGTAATAAAGCCACATCATCCCACTCTCCTTCTTTTCCCCTTGAAATGATCTTAAAATCAGGTACGGGCTCCCGGTAATGAATACCATCATTGCTGATCAAAAGCCCAAGGTCTATATGAGTACCTAATAAATGTGAAGCTCCTTTAGGTCGCTGATCAGCCGGCAATCCGTCCTGCCAAATGCCATACAGCCCTACCAGCACATTTCCCCGGTTCCAAAGTCCCGCACCTAAATGCGACTGTTGTCCCTTAACCGGCGGATTGGTAAGCTGACCGTGACGCGCAAAGCCAAATGCTTTTGCCTTTGACCAACTTACAAAATCCGGCGACCGGTAAACCATGATTACCCTTCCTGCATCTTGTCCGTCTGGAAGCCAGGCCCAGGGTGAAAGCAATTGACCGGTGGAATAATAAAAATCTCCGAATTTATAAATACTTGAAACTTCAAAACGTTCTCCTCCCGCTACTACCGGACGATCACCTACTACTTTCCAGCTTAGACCATCTGCACTCGTGGCCGCAATGGTTACGCAGGGCGTTTTCTCCTTATGTCCTATATTGCTCAATCCACCCTTAATATCCTCATAGGGTACATGAGCGATATATACTGATTTATACCGCTGTTGCGGATCAGGATCATCCGGCTCATAAAGGACCGAAAGAAAATCATTGATCCGCGTAAGAGAGTGCGGAGTGCCTTCAATAAGACAAATATTGTTTCGTTTATTGCCATTGAATTCTACCAACCCCAGTTCGGGCTTTACCCAGTTGATCCCGTCATTACTTTCTGCATAACACATAGGCCGCCAGTTGCCAGGAGCCTGCCCTTTTACAATCTCACTCTCAAACATAGCCAGGTACCACATACGAAACCTGTCTCCGTCCTTAATGACCGTGCCATACAGGATCGCATGACCATTGTCCGGAGCACTTTTAGGGCCTCTTCTCAGCACCGGATTAGCGGGATGCTTCCGGGCTTCAACCAGCGTAATTTTCAAATTGTGCTGCCAGGGTATACTATAATCGTCAAAAGAAAAAATTATTTCTTCCGTTTTAGCGTTCTGAGGTTTCTTAACGAAAGGGGTACTCCCCCGGCTCGCTGATATCCGACCTGGAGTAACGGCAAATGCTGCGACCGCCATAACAGAATGCTGAAGGAAATTACGTCTGGAATTTTTCATTACTTAATTTATAGTGTACATTTTGTAATATCAATGACAGCCGATGAATACTTAACCAATATTTTTCAAAATTTATTTTTATAAATAGCACTCTTTCACGGAATACAGTAAGCAAAGCATCCTGTCCAAAAATAAATTATTCATTTATCTAAAATTGCTATTTTCCTTCCGATTATTAATACTATCTTCCAAATCATAACCTTATGACCAAACTATAACGACAATCTACCGGAACGATAACTCATCAAAAGAGGTTCGGAGCCGATCCTAACTGCCTAAAAAGCCCGATAATCAGATTTTTTTGAATTGTTGATGAAAAGCTCAACAGGCTAAAAGGGAAAATGCTTGCACCAAGAAAACTGGTAGATGCCAACAAACTTTTGCGCAAGTTAAAATCTCCGTTACCCCAATAAAAAATATCCTTCAATGGAATAAAGGTTTTGTTCATACATCAATACTTCTCTGATAGACAGTAAGATAGTAAGAGAAGTAAGGTAGTGAGATGATTTTTTTTACGGTCTTACTGTTTTACTCTCTGCGGATTGTTATTTTCCTATCTTTGAAAAAAGGTTATGCTTTTGTTGCTCAACAATCCATAACCTTAAATGCTTAACCGTTCAGTAAAAACACCTAACCATGAAATTTGACGATAGCCTGTGGAAAGCTATACTGGAAGACCTGTTTGCCGACTTCCTTCGTTTCTTTTTCAGCAATGCCGATGCGATCTTCGACATAAAAAAAGGCTTTGAATACCTTGATAAGGAAATGGCGCAGATTGCCGCTGACACCAACCCCGAATCTCCCAAATACGTTGACAAACTTGTAAAGGCCTACACCCGCACAGGAAATGAACAATGGGTGCTGGTGCATATAGAAGTGCAGGGATACACCGATACGCATTTTGAGGAGCGGATGTTTACATATTATTACCGCATTTTCGATCGCTACCGCAAGCGCATTACTGCTATTGTTCTGTTAACAGACAGAAACAGGAAATTTCATCCCGCGGCATACCGTTCCGAATTTCTAGGAACAGAAATCCGCTACCGGTTCAATACTTACAAGGTACTTGATCAAAATGAAGACGAGCTGCAAAAGAGCAGCAATCCCTTTGCATTCGTTATACTTACGGCACTGTTGGCCTTACAGCGCGGCAGGCTTACAGACAAGGCGTTGTTAGATTTAAAGTTGGTGCTTGCCCGAAACCTGCTGGAACGTAATTTCTCCAAATCTGCCATCAGGGGCATATTCTATTTTATCCGTTACTATGTTGCTTTTGCAAATCCGGAAAATGATAGTAAATTCGATAACAAAATTGATTCCTTCACTCAAAAGAGCAGACATATGGGAATTATTGAAACGATAAAAGAAAGGGAAACCCAAAAAATCCTGGAAAGGGGTATCGAAAAAGGCAGAGCCGAAGGCAAGACCGAAGTAGTTCGTAACCTTATTACCAAGCTTGGTCTGCCCGATGCCCAGGCTGCTGAGGTAGCCGAAGTACCCATTGCTTTCGTAAAAAAAGTACGCGCTTCACTGAAAAAGAAGCAATAAACCTCGCACTGCTCCATCTGTAATCTTCCGGCAGCTTAACCTTACTAACGATCTTTCTGAATGATAAGTCATAAAAAAAGGTTGGGAATTGGCGCTGCAGTCAGTACGTCCAACAACCCGTAACACCATCCTGTATTGCGGCAAGCGCCTGGTCCAAATGCTTAGTGGAGCGACAGCCGATCAGTACGGAGCTGACCTGCGGCTGACGAAAAGCCCATGCCAGCGCCAAAGCTGCAACCGGCTTCCCCGTATCTTCTGCAACTTTCATCAACTGGTCAAGACGCTGCCAGGCACGGTCGTTAAAATAGATGTTTTTATGCCCGGGTACGATCTCAAAGCGGACATCAGGGGTAACAGCACGCCGGTATTTACCGGTAAGAAATCCTGCACCCAAGGGGCTGTAGGTGATAATATGCACATTAAAATCCCTGCACAGTTGCCTCAGCTCATCATTCACTTCGCTCACAGCAAAATTCTGGTTGTTCTGGATAAATGAGACAGGGATAAGATCATTATTTACCTGTTGCTGCAGCAATGTGCTCAATTGCTCTGAATTAAAATTGCTTACGCCCAGGGCTCCTACCTTACCAGTGATGAGAAGGTCATTCAGCGCAATTAAAACACTTATATCGTTTACGGAAGGGTGCCATGAATGAAGAAAGAGGATATCAACACAGCCTCTGCGAAGCCGGGAAAGGCTCTGCTCAACGGATGGAGCTATCGTGTCGCCCTGAAAAGGGGCCAACAGCTTGGTTGCGATTGTTATATGGTCGGCAGCCTTTCCTCTTTCACTCAACCACTGACCAATAATTTCTTCGGAGGCGCCTCCGCCATACACGGCCGCGGTATCAAAAAAAGTGATCTCCTTCTCCAGCGCATAATCCATAATAGCAAATGAGGCGGAAAGATCAATCTCCCTTCCAAACGTTACACAACCAAGACCGGCTTTAGTGATGTACTTATTTAAAGATGGAATAAAGATTTTGTTCATACATCAATGCTTTTCCGATATATTATTTCACATCAAACGAGGAAAGAGAGACACCTTATACCATACACCTTACGCCTTATACCTTTCTCCTCACCCCGCCATTTCACTCAAAGCATTCCTCACTATTCCTTCTCCCTCTTCTTTCACATGACTGCTCCGGCACCGCCAGGTTTCATATCCTCCTTTCTCTATTTCATGTGCAGGAGGAATATAACCAATATAGCCGTTTGCCATAGTGATCGTAAAATATTTATTGATCTGCTTCTTAAGCGAAAGACCTGTTTCCGCAAAAAATTCACCTCCCAGCGCACCAATAGTAATATCCCCGATCTTCAGCGCCTGCACAGGGAACTCAATTGTATCGGGATATTCATTTAAAAAAACCTGCTCTCTCGCATATATTCTTACCATAGCTTCTGCATCAGGATTGATGAGCCGATAATCAGTCTGGGCAACTATTTTTTTTGCAGCCTCCACCTCAGCAGCAGAAGGCTTACGTACACCAAGCGTAACATATTTAAACGAAGCAGATAAGGAAGGATCGGTTTGCCATTGAATATGCTTTAACGCCTCATATAATTTTCCGGCAAGGTCACTCCCGATGATCTCTTTTTTTTGATGATCTTCTTTGGGGTAACGGTCGGGCTGCAAAAAGTCCCAGATATTGGCTTCTCCGCTCGTACCATTGCTAAGCATGGCAACAAAATTTTCATCACCTCCCAACTTAGCTGTTATATGTCTTGCAAATACGCCAAAATAATCTGCCGTTACCGTTCCGTTGGCACAATCACCCACATAATGCATGGAATAATTCGCCAGCAGGCTGATCCACTTTCCATCTGTAGATTGAATGGCAATAGCGCTTAACTGAGGGTCAACTTCCGATGCCCGCCTGTCAATAAACGCTTCCCCTCCCGCAGGATTGGTTTTAATAATATCTAATGTACCGGTTACGGGGTTAACGGCTTTGTACCCGGGCTTCATATAATACCGCCTGCACACCACATGCTCAGGAACATCTACAGCGGCAAAACCGATCTTTGCAGGTTGTAATTTTTCTACAGCTTCTGTTACAGACTGTATAATCTTCTCACCAAGACTTTTCCTGTACGGCAAATCGCAGGGTCCGCCCAAAAGATCAAGTATTGAACCTGCATAATGTGTATGGGTGGCGGCTATTAATACATTTTCAGCAGGGATACCCGTAAGCGCAGTTATTTCTTTTTTTACTTCCGAAATAAAATCCTTGTCCATTGCACAGATATCCACCATTACAATGGCAAGGGTTGTTCCGGCATTTTGCAGCATCAATGCTTTTGAATATAAAGGGTCGTGAATGGTATGCGCGTAAAAAGCCACAAACTCACCGTTGATGAGGGTGCCTAATGGCGGCGTGATATCTGTTTGCGCCGCGCCAGCTAAAAAATTATTCATTTGAAATTTGAAATTTGAAATTTGAAATTGGAAATTGGATTTCGCTTCGGATTGGCGAAGTTTATGGTTTTTATTTTTTTGTTTACCGTTGTATTCTTCGAATTTCAAATTTGACATTTCGGACTGGATATTTTTCTTTGAATTTTATTTGGTTCTTGTTATTTGTGATTTGGTTCTT
>CAZREP010000001.1:29810-52518 GCA_964599035.1 uncultured Terrimonas sp.
TGTATTTCTTCGAATTTTGAAATTCTGACTTCGGATTTAAATTGCGGTCTGACGCTCCTTCCGTCGCGTACCGACCGCTTCATTTTCACATTTCCACATTCCTCACATTTTCAAATTCATTCCCACATTCTCACATCTCCACACTTCCACATTTCCAAATTAACCCGCGGTCTGACGCTCCTTCTGTCGCGTACCGATCGCTTCATTTCCACATTTCCACATTCTCACACTTTCACATTCATTCTCACACTTCCCCATTTTCAAATTTTCAAATTACCACATTTTCAAATTAATCTGCGGTCTGACGCTCCTTCCGTCGCGTACCAACCGCTTCATTTCCACATTTTCATATTTTCACATTCTCACATTTTTTAATTTCCCCACGCTTTCCGTAAAAATCCAAGCCAGTTTTTATGAAATATATTGTCAACGTCTTCGGTTTTATATCCACGGGCATACAAGATCGCTTCATACTTTTGCAAATCAGCAATAGAATTCATATCCCAGGGCGATTGTTCCGTACCAAAATTACCATCGAGGTCTGTGCCGAATGCTACATGCTCACTATTCCCTGCTATCTGGCAGATATGATCCCAATGATCAACGAGATTTTCTAATCTTATATTTAATTGCCATGGGTCGGACACCATATCAATAAAACGATTGTCCATCGCCCAGCAGTCCAGCATACCACCGATCACTGCGCCCCTTTCTATCAGTAATTTTATCTGCTCATCTGTCAACTGCCGCTGAGTAGGTACGATCTTTCTTACATTATGATGGCTTGCCCAAACAGGTCCTTTGTACAGATCCATTACCTGCGTAAACCCCTCGTCTGTTAAATGAGTAACATCCAGGATCATTCCCAGCTTATCCATTTCTTTTACCAATTCAATGCCCTGGGGTGTTAAAGGTCCTTCCATTTTTGTGCCCGGTGCATAACGCCCCTGTCCGAAATGCGCAGGGCCTACAGCACGTAAGCCATACGCATATGCTTTGTGCAGGCAAGCAATATCCACCAAAGAATCCGCGCCTTCCAGGCTTAAGATATATCCGATGGGCTTTTTGTCATCAGCGATTGTTTCGTCATTCCACAACTGCAGGTGAGCATCCAGTTGCTGCAGGTTTACGATCTGTACCATTTCACCCAATGCCTCCATCTCCCGGTACCAGGCAAGCTGCGCCTGTGTCATTGCCCACGCCTGCTGTGGCGAATTCCAGCTCGACCCCGGCAAAGCGCTCCCTGCCGCATTTACGCGCGACAGCTGGGTAGCCACCACCAAACCAATCCTCCCTTTACGCAGCTCCGGTAAACATACTGTGCCTTTTCCCCGGTCGTTCTTATCTTTCAAATGCATCTCTCCCTGCCTGATCGCCACCAGAGAACGGGTAAGATCGCGGTTCCATTCCATGGCATTCATTGCCAGGTCGAGATGCGCATCAAAAATAAGGCGTCTACTCATTGAGGGTGATTTTAGAACCGACCATTTCCGGCTCTTTATTCAAATAATTAAAAGGATATTTTTCAATGATCTCTTTGATTTCAAAGCTGAACTTCCTGAATCTTTTTTCCCATTGCCGCTCCTCCCCTTCTGCATATTGATAAAAGCCCTCTTTATGCTGCATCCCCCACTTTCCGGCTTCTGCCAGTTGAGTAAAAAAAAGCGGCGGCTGGTCCTGCTTCGACAATTCCCTGTTCAGATCCTTCATTACTAACCCGTAAGCATAAGTGCCCATAAGATCCATATAACGGCAATTGCCGGCAAAAGGCAGATAATATCCCGCATCATTTCTGCAAGCGCGGTCAATGTCTTCCACCGACGCATAACCGTTTTCTACCAGGTAAAAAGCTTCCCGCGCAAGCGCTGCCATCAGGCGGGCTCTAACGCTGTATCCGCAATGAACAATATACGGATCTTTACTCCAGTCCCTCACTGCCAGCGCTTCTATTTTTTTTATTATAACATCAGGTGTTAACCGGTTCCCTATAATTTCCAGAAACGCAGTGGTATGCGCCGGCTCACACCAGTTCAGCCCAATGATCCTGCCGGGATGCTTCGTGTTCTGCTGCAGGTCTTCCAGCAGGAAGCTTTCGGTATTCAATGCGATAACAGCTTCAGGAGAAAGTGCTTCTTCCAGTTCACGTATCAATCGCTGCTTAACCATCAGGTTTTCCTCCGTTATACCGATCGCCATGCCGGCCATAGTCGCCTTCTTCGCCGATGATATATACAGCAACCTGCCGGTATCAATGGTAACGCCCCCGTATTGCTCCCAGTCAGCAGCGTTATCGGCCACATACTTCTTATCTTCTGTAGCATTATCGGAGACAATATGCACCACGGCCCCTGCCTTTAACAGGGCGGTTGCCACACCCGATACCATTCTGCCCGTACCTGTCAGCAATATATTTTTAAAACCTGTACAATCCATCCTGCA
This sequence comes from uncultured Terrimonas sp., assembly GCA_964599035.1. Lineage (GTDB taxonomy): Bacteria > Bacteroidota > Bacteroidia > Chitinophagales > Chitinophagaceae > Agriterribacter. Next base: position 32,250 of record CAZREP010000001.1, read on the forward strand.
GTCTGATTTTATAAATGCTTTAATACTTCTTTCGCCACCACAACAGCCTGTTCAATATCCTGGCGGTTATGCGCCGCGCTAATGTACACCAGCCCCCGCCCAATGATCCTGATATTACGGTCGTGCATAGCCGCAATGAACTTCGACAGCTTAGCCTTATCACAACTGAAGGTATCGCGGTAATCCTTAATCATATCAGCATCGGTAAAAGCAATGCAAAACACAGGACCGGGTCCCTGCACCAGCATATTTTGCCCTGTTTCGGAAGCCGCATTCCTTAATCCTTCCATAAAGCGTTTTCCCAGCTCAAACATACGCCGGTAAGGGGCTTCCCGCTCCAGTATCTCTATAGTGCTTAACGCCGCAGCCACGGTGGCATTTCCCGAATTCATCGTGCCCGCATGGATCACCGTTCCTTCTTCCAGCAGCTGCATCCATTCGCGTTTACCCACCACAGCGCTTATAGGATAACCGCTTGCAAATGCCTTTGCAAAAATGGATATATCGGGCATGATGCCAAAATATTCCTGTGCGCCTCCCAAACCCAAACGAAAACCGGTGATCACTTCATCAAAGATCAGCGCTATGCCATATTGGTCACAGATATCCCTGAGCCCCTGCAAAAACCCGGGAGCCGGCTCTATGCAATTGCTGTTGCACATGACCGGTTCTGTAATGATCGCGGCTATTTCCTGATGCTTTTCTGCTACTGTTTTCTCCACCAGCGCCAGATCATTCCAGGGCAACAAAATACTTTCGTGCTTTGTTCCTTCCGCTAATCCTTTGCTCCAGGGGTTAGCTGTGGGATGCTCCCGGCTGCCCATGCTGCTTAATGAAGGGGCAGTATTTCCCCAGCATACATTATCGAGCCATCCGTGATAATGGCCTTCAAACCTCAAAAATTTTTGCTTACCGGTTTTTGCTCTCGCTACCCGGAACGCAGTTTGTACGGCGGTTGACCCGTCAAGACAAAAACGCATCAGCTCCGCGGAAGGAATGATGGCATGAAGTTTTTCGGCCAGCTCTATTTCTTTAAGATGTTGCCCCGCATATAACTGCCCGTCTTTTGAATAATCGGAAACAGCTTTTACCACCTCCGGATGAGAATGTCCTAGGATCAAAGGGCCCTGGCTTAATGTAAAGTCCAGGTACTCATTCCCGTCTGCATCATAGATCCTGCTGCCTTTTCCATGCGTATAAAAAAGCGCATGCGGGTGATTATATTTCCTGAATTCTGAAGAAACACCTCCTGCCAGCACCTTCTTTGCTCTCCGGAGCAAATTTTCGGATGCTGTATATTTGATATTGCTCATCATAGTATTCCCTTCTACTTTATTTACTACGCTTCTCTTTTTCTTTATTCAAATGTTCAGGGTAATTTGCCGCCAGGCGGAAAATATCTTTATTAAACGATGAGAAAGCCTGCAACCATTGTGCTGCTTCATTGCGCGTATACGAATAAAAGCCTTTCCCGTTCTGTATACCGCGTGAGCGTGCGTCAACGATCATTTGCATTTGCGGAGAGATATCATTACTGTTCGACAGTAATGGAAAGATATTCCGGTACGCTGTGAGATAATCCCCCAGCCCTGTATAATCCATCCTTCTGAAAATACCCATCAGGGTCATCCACGACCCGGCATCCAAACGAAAACATTTATCGGCGTCTGCAAAGCTGGTATGTTCTTTTTCAACAAGGTGCAGTATTTCCCGATACGCCGCATACATCAGCCGGTTGGTTATAAACCCCCTGATGTCTTTTTTCAGCACAGTGGGCTCTTTTCCCCAGTTCAACGCCAACGCTATCACTGCATCAGTAGTGGCCTCACTGGTTTGATTGCCACAAACGATCTCCAGGAAACGGGTAGCGAAAGCAGGTTCAGCCCAGTGTATACCAATGAACCTCTGCGGGTAAGGCACCATTTTTTGCAACATGCTTATAGGTATGGCAGAGGTGTTGCTGGCGAGTATGGTATCTTTTGAGATAACGGCAGAAATCTTTTTAAAAACAGCCTCTTTGATCTCAATATCTTCCACAATACATTCCACCACCAGCTCACAATCCTTCAGATCATCATATTCCTCCGACACGGTAAGCAATGCAAGGTATGTTTCCAGCGGGGCCGATAACATCTCAAACTTCTCACACAACAGCAATTGCTCCAGGATACGCTCATATCCTGCTTCCTTTTCCCCGCGCAGCGGTGCAACAGCCCTGACGGGATGTTTTAACGCCAGCAACGATGCTACAATGCTGCTGCCCATCAATCCAAGCCCTACGATACCAATAGCGGTGGGCCGGACATTTATTTTTCCACTCATGCTCTTATGATTGATGGGATACACAGGCAATGCAGTCAATCTCTACCCTGATACCCTGTGCCAAAACAGACTGCACGGTGGTTCTCGCTGGCTTAATGCCCGGGAAGTAAGTTGAATATACTTTATTGTAGCGGTCAAATTCAGCGATGTCGCTCAAATGTACCGTGCATTTTACAATATCCTGCATGGAAGCTCCTGCCGCCTCCAAAATGGCTTTGATGTTTTCAAGCGTACGTGTTGTTTCTTCCTCGATGGTACCTAATACGAACCTGGAAGTTGTAAAGTCAACCGAAGCCTGCCCGCTTACAAACAGGAATTTGCCTGCTGACACGGCATCGGAATAAGCGCCGGTAACAAAGGAAGCATCCCTCTGCGGATGGTGAACAGCTTTTTTACTCATGGTCAATACATTTGTACTATGATATCAAAATTAGCTTTCCAACATCCCGGAGTATGTTACTTTTGTTCGGATTTATAGTACTATTTTTCAGAAAGCCGGAACAGAGGTAGAAGGCGGAAGGTAGAGGGTATAAGGCGAAGAGCTGGCTATCAGTGAAATTCATAAATCCGAAGATTGAACTCCGAATGCTCGAAGCGAAATCCGAAAAGAAAGCACCAAATAACAAAATACAAGAACCAAATAAAATCCGAAGCCATAACCCGAATGTTCGGGGAAAAATCCGAAAAGGTCGGTCGGCTTTGAGAAAACCTGAAAAAGACCTTTCACTTGTGCAGATGATTTCTCGTAGCGCACGCAGCGAAGCAGCGTGCATGAAGTATCCTTCTTTGCGGTCGTTGCTCCTTTGCGCCCTCTGCGTGAAACAATCCGAAAAGGAAGCACCAAATAACAAATGACAAGAAACAAATAAATCCGAAGCCCAAAGCCCGAAATCCGAGGAACACAGTTTCAAATATCAAATCATAAATCTCAATACAACAATTAACTAAAAACCATAAACTTCCGAACTACAAACCTTTCACCTTCATCTGCAACGTATAAACAGATTCGGATGCCGTAATGAACAGGGTCTTCCTGTTTTTTCCGCCAAAACATATATTACCTACCCAATCCGACGGAACAGGGATATTACCTATTCTTTTCCCCCACGGATCGTAAACGGTTACGCCTTTGCCGGTAATATACAGGTTGCCTTTACTATCGAGCGTCATGCCATCTGATCCCTGCGGTACAAAGAGCTGACGGTTCGTTAAGCTGCCATCTTTGTTTATCTGATATTTGTAAGTTTTACCATCACCTATATCGGCTACATAAAGGTATTTGCCATCGGGAGTTCCGACAATACCATTTGGCTGTACAAACGCACTGTCTGCAACCACAGCTTCCCGTGCTCCTTTGGCCAAATAATACAGCTTCCGCCCTTCCATATCCGGCTTTTTTCTTTCCCAGTAATCTCTCTGATAATAAGGATCGGTAAAATAAATATCTCCCTTTTTATCAATCCACAGATCATTGGGACCATTGAAGCGGGTGCCGTTGAAATTACGCAGCAATACCGTAACTTTTTTGTCAGGACTGATCGACCATAATTCACTATTCTCATCCGCACATGCCACGAGGTAGCCTTCTTTATCAAAATATAACCCATTGGAACGTCCTGACTTATCCATGAATACAGATAGCTTTCCATCTGTATCATATTTCCATATCTTATCATTGGGCTGGTCGGTGAAAAATATATTTCCTTTTTTATCTGCCGCAGGGCCTTCGGTAAAACTAAACTGACCAGACACTTTTTGTAACGTTGCACCGGTCCTGATCAGCTTCGCCAGTCCAATGACGGTATCTGCTAACGCAGTGGACATTGTCTTTACGCTGTATATTTTAGGAGAATGCAGGGCTTCGCCCAGGTCCGATCCAAATGAACCGTATTCTTCTCTTATCGCAGCAACAGCGGAAACAAAAACCCCGGCAACCAACATTGCTTTCATCATAACTGAATATTTATTTTCTGTACAATTTAATCTTTTTCAATCATTGCTTTTATTACCCCCGCAGATGGATCAAGCCACTCCCGGAAATGTTCTTTTACATCATCAAATCGCACCCGGTGGGTAATATAGTGAAGCGGGCTGATCAACCCGGTTTTTATTGCACGGATAACATGCTCAAAATCCTGCCGGGTAGCATTCCGGCTGCTCATTAACGTTGCCTCCCGTTTATGGAACTCAGGATGACTGAAACAGAATGCCTCCCGCTGTAATCCGATCAGCATATACCGTCCGCCATGTGCCAGGTATTGCAGTCCGTTATTGATCGCTTTACGGTTACCTGTTGCGTCAATAACCACCGTTGGCATATCCCCCTTTGTTATTTCTTCCAGACATTTTATCGCATCTTCTTCCGATGGGTTGATCGTATAGGAAATGCTCATAGTATTCCTGCAAAACTCAAGCCGCTTCGCATTAAAATCCATTGCAATTACACGAGCCCCGGCTATCCGTGCAAACTCCATCGTACCCAGTCCGATGGGACCTGCACCAACCACCAGCACAAACTCATCTTTCATAATGCCGGCACGCCGTATGCCATGCGCTCCGATAGCCAATGGTTCCACCAATGCCAGCTCATCATGACTGAGCCCTTCACTTTTGACCAACGTATCTACCGGTACAGATACATAATCTGCCATCCCGCCATCCACATGCACACCGCATACCTGTATAGCTGCACAACAATTGGGTTTTTCATTTCGGCAGGCTATACATTTCCTACAACTAAAATAGGGAAGAAAAGTAAGTAGTTCGCCGGGTATAAATCCGCTTAGCCCGTCAGCCTCTGCCAGCTCGGCGGCTAATTCGTGTCCCAATATTCTTGGATAGCTAAAATAAGGCTGTGTTCCCTCATATGCATGTAAATCGGTACCGCAAATACCAATACGTTTTATTTTGAGGATCGCATGCCCCGACTGTAATGTCGGCATCGGCAAACTTTTATATTCTAAGGCACCCGGAGCTGTACAGATCAATCCTTTCATTACAGCAAGGTATCATATTTTTATTCGCGGCAGGTGATAAACCGGAACGTTACCCTGTTTCGCTTTCACGAAGCACGGTACAATCATTTACTTTTTTCTGTTCTGTACATTGTCAGGCACAGCCTGAAAAGGGGAAGCGGGGAGCCCTTCCAGGTTGTACAGGTTCGCGTCGGGATTATCTGCCCAGCCGTATCTTACATATTCCGGGTGTGGGATCTTTTCATTCCATACTACTACCTCGTTCCCTTTTATTGTGGCTTTAGCCCATACGAACTTCCTGTCTGCCCCCGCAAGCGCAAAGCCTCGTAATGCTTCTCCGTCGCCCGTTATCAACCCCTTCCCCGTACTCGTAAAACTAATGATCATTTTATCCTCCCGTGCAATCACCGACCGGAACAGCGGTCCCGAATGAATCACATTTTCTCCATAAGCTACTTTAAAGGCTGCCAGTGCCATCCTTTCCCCTACATCTTTTTTATTGTCGGGATGAATGTCATTCCACTCACCCAGGTCAATATTTACGGTCATGGCTGTGTTGGGTACGGACAGCGTTTTCCGCTGCGCCTCTCTCAATGCAGCCCAGTTGCTTTCGGAAGGCAGATAGTTATATTCCATAAAGTTTGGGAGCTGCGCATAAATAAAAGAAAGACCCGGTTGCCTCCATTGATGCCGCCAGTCAGCGATCAGCGCCGGCAACCGTTGTGCATACGCTTCCGGGTTGCCTGTATTGCTCTCCCCCTGGTACCAGAGTATTCCTTTGATACCATAATGAATTAACGGGGCCACCATACCATTGTATAAGGCCGAGGGCTGGTTCTGAACAGCAATAGCAGAAGGCAGCGGAGGAGACGGTGTAAATACGGAACCTACTTTATATTGCCAGTAGCCTTTCAGATCAATGGTGTCGCTGCCCGTAAACACACAATATGGCTTATCCGGAACAAACCCTCCTTTACCGGCATGATTGATTACCCGTATCACAAAGATATTTTTGCCCGACTGTAATACACCCGCAGGAATATTATACCGGCGTTGGGGGTATTGATAAGTAGTATTGCCCACCTGCTTTCCATTGATGTATAGCTCATCGGCATCTACAATCCGTCCGAGAAAAACTTTTGCAGGCATACCGGTCATGGATACCGGTATATCTATCTCCCGCCTGTACCATACCACGCCATCCAGGTCTTTGATACCCTGGTCTTCCCAGTAGCCGGGAATATTGATATTACGCCACCCTTTGGGTGCGTAGGCAGGGTCATACCATTTTATGCCTGAAGCCAACCCCAGGTCAGCCGGGGGCTGCAGTCTACCGGCAGCAAGAGCTGTGCTGTTGATATGGTTCACATAGGCTGTGTCTTTGTTCTGCCGGAGAGTATGCAGCAGTGCAGAAAAATCTTTTAATCCTTCTTCGCTTGTCCACGCTTCGACAGGCGTACCGCCAACGCTGGCATTAATAATGCCAATGGGTACACGATATCGCTCATACAGTTTCCTGGCAAAAAAATAGGCTACCGCCGAAAAAGGCCGCACATTATCGCCGATAGCGGCTTTCCATGTACCGGAAGACAGGTCGGACTGCGGCCCTTGCAGGTTGCCATCAACAGGCACCAGGAACTGCCGTATTACCGGGTAATTCGCTTCGGCTATATCCTGCGCATAGGTTACATCATGTATATTCATCTGGTGCACCATATTACTCTGTCCGCTGCAAAACCACACATCGCCTATCAAAATATTTTTTATGGTGATCCTGTTCTTTCCTGCGATCGTCATGGAGTATGGACCACCGGCTTTCATAGGCGGAAGCCATACGTTCCATGTCCCATCAGCACCTGCCTTTGCTTTATACATTTTTTCGTTGAACTGTATGCTCATCCTTTCACCGGGAGAAGCCCATCCCCAAAGCTGCAGCCGGCTATCCCTTTGCAATATCATGCTGTCGCTGACAAGCCTGGGTAAACGGACCTGCGCCTGCAGTGCACTTACAAATATGGTAAGAGCAAATACCGTTAAAAACCTGTTCATTTGTTCTGATCTTTTTACCGGTGATCATTTATACTTAGCCACGAATGCACGAATTTACACTATACCTTCGTGTTCATTCGTGTATTTGTGGCTATTCTCCCGCTGCTATTTATACGGCACCACCGTTTTTATCTTCCCGTTTTCATCGTACTCAAGCTCCGTTACCTTTACACTGCGTAAATGCGTTACGCCTTTGCTTAAGCTGCTGTCGTGGTAAAACAAATACCATTTATTGCCAAACTCCACGATAGAATGATGCGACGTCCAGCCTAGCACCGGCTCCAAAATCTTTCCGGCATAGGTGAACGGGCCATAGGGATTATCGCCAATAGCATAGCAGATAAAGTGCGTATCGCCTGTGGAGTATGAAAAATAATATTTACCATTATACTTATGCACCCAGGGGGCCTCAAAAAACCTTCTTTCATTATCGCCCTGCAGCAAGGGATTGCCAGTCTCATCCAGAATTACAACATCTTTTGGATCTTCTGCAAATGTTAGCAGATCATCACTCATGCAGGCCACTTTTGCACACAGGGCGCGCTCCATATCCCCTGGCAGGTGAGCCAGTGGACCTTCACCTTCCGCATTAAATGTTCCGGTTCGCCAGCGCTGTAGCTGCCCACCCCATATGCCGCCGAAATACAGGAAATATTTTCCGCCGTCTTCCTTAAAAATAGCAGGATCAATAGAAAAGCTGTTCGGTATGGGCTCAGTCTGGGGTATAAACGGCCCTGCCGGCGAACTGCCTGTCGCTACGCCGATCCTGAAAATCCCACGGTGATCCTTAGCCGGAAAGAACAGATAATACCTGCCTTCCTTTTCTATTGCATCCGGCGCCCACATCTGCTTTTCTGCCCAGGGCACATCTTTAACGTGTAACGCTATGCCATGATCAACCGCTCTTCCCTGTGCTTTATCTATCGATAGTACATGATAATCTTCCATGGCAAAATGACTACCCAGATCATCAAAAGGAATATTGTTTTCTATATCATGCGACGGGTATATGTATATCCTGCCCTCAAACACATGCGCCGAAGGGTCAGCAGTGTAGATATGCGTTACGAGAGGCCGGCTAATGGCTCTCCTGTTCAGATCATCAAAATCAATGTGGCTAACCGGATCTTCAGGCATGTTTTTCTTGTTCCGTAAACAACGGAAAGTTTTAATGGTTATACAATAGTTAATTCCTCCGGACTTTTAAAGCTGTTTCTACCTGCACCTCCATTGCTTTATTGATCTCGTAAAAGAAAAGCAACCCGGCGCCCGTTAAAAACGGGATAGCAGAAAAAACACTGACCAGCAATTGAATGCCTTTTATTGCAGTGGCAGGCTGGATGGCATCTGTACCGGCAACATAATGAAATTGTGCCAGCAGCCAGGTGAGCAACGCGCCACCAATGGTCAGCCCTACTTTCAATCCTATCATCATGGCAGAGAAGATGATCGCAGTTGCCCTGCGGTTGTTCTTCCATTCGCTGTAATCGGCCACATCGGCTATCATAGCCCATAGCAGCGGAATGGTAATGCCATAAAAAAAACCGTGCAGTATTTGCGAGGCGAATATCAGCTTAATCGCCCCCGGCGGGAAAAAATAAAAAGCAAGAATGAACAACGTAGAGATAAAGAGTGCCCAGCCAAACACATCCCGCTTGCCATACCTGTCGGCAAGCGGCTTCGATAAGCCGATGCCAATGATCATGAAAATGATACCGCCGGCATTGAATAACCCAAAGCCTGCTGAAACCGGGTCTTCTCCAAAAAAATTGATACCCAACCCCGCAAGGCTGCCAAGCAGCGGATCTACAAAATTGATAAGGGCATCCTTATCTACATAATTTTTAAAATAATACACATAAGCCCCTCCTTTCATTGCCAGCGTAATAAATACAAGTGTGGTAAGCAGCAGCATGATCACCCAGGGCCTGTTTTTGATAAGATCACCTATATCCTGTTTTAAACTTGATCGTTGCTCAGGCTTTGGTACGATCCGTTCCTTTGTGCTAAAGAAAGTGATCAATAGTAAGACTGTTCCTATAATGGCCAGCCAGGTCATCACTTTTGCTATACCTGCAGCTTTATCACCACCGCCGGCGGTTTCAATAATCGGCAGCATAAATACCTGCACAAAAAACTGGGCGAACATAACGGCAACAAAACGATACGCCGACATGCTGTTGCGTTCTTTCATATCACCGGTAATAACACCGCTTAAGGCAGCATAAGGCAGGTTATTGGCCGCGTACAACAGCAACAGCAGCGTGTAAGTAACCACAGCGTATATCACTTTGCCCTTGTAGGAAAAATCAGGGGTGCTGAATGCCAGCAATGCCACTACCCCCAGTGGAACAGCCGTCCACAATATCCATGGCCTGAACTTCCCCCACCGGGAATGCGTCCTGTCTGCAAGAGCCCCTATGAGCGGGTTAAACCCAAACCCCGCTACCAGTCCCACCACCAGCATAATAGCCGAAGCATGCCTGGGATCGAGCTGATAGATGTCTGTATAAAAGTAGGCCAGGTAGGTAATAAGCGTCTGAAATACCAGGTTGGCAGCGAGATCGCCAAGACTATAACCTACCTTTTCAAATACTGATAATTTTTGCGATGACCCCGTCATGTTATTTTATTTGACCATTAAGAAGGTAAAAGGTGTTAGCTATCAGCGATCAGCCATTTGCCGTCAGCCATTTGCCTTTCATCTCGTGAGACGATAAACGAGAGACGAGCATGAACAACTTCAAAACCATAAACAACCTTTCACCTTTCACCTTTTTCTCCTCTCTCCCCGATCACTTTATAGAAAGCAGGCTTGGGCTTATATTCCCTGTCGAACAGCAAAGGGTAGTTCGTTCTTCCCGGAACGGGCCAACCATTCAGCCAGCTCTGACCATCATTCACCCCCCAGAAGGTTACCCTTGCTATTTTATCTTTATGCTTTAAGAACAGCCCGAACAAAGCGGCATAATCATCAGCCAACTGCTGCCGCACGCTGTCGGGCAAGCCGTTCACATAAGGGTTCAAAGAAGGATCGCTTTTCATCCGTTCGGCCACATCGGCGCCCTGGAAATTTCGTGGCAGCACTTCCACATCCAGCTCCGTGATCATCACTTTTAATCCCAAAGCGGCATATGTTTCAATACTTTCTTCGATCTCTTTCAAAGGGATCTTTCCCAGGTGCCAGTGCCCCTGTATACCTACACCGTCAATACGCACACCGGCGTCCTGTATTTTTTTTATCAACGCTATGCAGCCTGTCCGTTTGGCGGGTTGTTCATTGTTGTAATCATTATAATACAGCTCGGTATTGGGAGCTGCAGCCTGCGCCAGCCGGAACGCTTCGGTAACATAATCCGCTCCGAGCTGATCCAGGAAAACGGTTTTACGCAAGGTACCGTCTTCATTCAGCGCTTCATTTACGACGTCCCACGAAAAGATCCTGCCGTCGTAGCGGCCGGCAACCGTTTTAATATGACCTGTAAAAAAGGTTTTAAAAGAATCAACGGTAGAGATATTACGTGCAAAGGGAGGCAACTGGCTGTGCCATATGAGCGTATGTCCGTTAACCTGCAGGTTATGCTTTTTCCCATACTCAACCAGGCTGTCGGCAAGCTCAAAATTATAATTATCCCACCCCGGGTGAATGATCTCCGCTTTCATGATGTTCTCCGGCGTAACCGCGTTGAACTGCTGCAGTATCAGCGCTGCTGCCTCGGGATCTTTTCCTTCGATCTGTTCCGCGCTCAATGCCGTACCAATAACAAAATCATTTCTGAAAACGTCCTTCAAAGACAACTCCTCTGTGCCGGGCTTCGTACCCGTGCCGCAGCCTGCCAGTAAGGCCATTGCCGTAAGTAAATAATAATGTTTCATAGTACTATTGTTAAGGTATGAGGTGTAAGGTATGAGGTGTAAGGTATAAGGTGTAGGGTGTGGGCTATCAGCTATCGGCAATCAGCCATTCGCCTCTCATCTCGACAAACGAGAGACGAGAGACGAAAATGAGCAAACTCAAAACTATAAACCATAAACTGTCCCCCTCCTTTCACGTTTCACAATATTTCCACTCCATTCAGATAAACCGGTTGATGATATTCTCCATGTATTCCTGCCTGCCGCTTATTATTGCGGGCTCGCCATTTTCCACGGCATGATCCCGCAACGCTTCCAGTGACAGTTTCCCATTCTCGAACTCCTTGCCTTTGCCGCTGTTGTAAGATGCATAACGATCTGATCTGATCTTTTTATAATCGGATCTTTGCAAAATACGATCTGCTGTAACCAGCGCCCTCGCAAAAGCATCTATGCCGCCGATATGAGCGTGGAACAAATCTTCCGGATCGGTGGAGTTTCGCCGGATCTTTGCATCGAAATTGATGCCGCCACCGCCAAAACCACCTGCCTCCAGGATAACCAGCATGGCTTCCGTAAGCTCATTGACATTATTAGGGAACTGGTCTGTATCCCACCCGTTCTGGTAATCACCCCGGTTGGCATCCATACTTCCCAGCAACCCCGCATCGGCGGCCACCTGCAGTTCATGTGTAAATGTATGCCCCGCCAGTGTAGCATGATTGACCTCCACATTAAGGCTAAAATCCTCCAGCAGGTTATGCTGTCGTAAAAAGCCGATCACTGTTTCACAGTCGTAATCATACTGATGCTTGGTGGGCTCGCAGGGCTTGGGCTCAATGAAGAACCGCCCTTTAAAGCCATTCCTCCTGGCATAGTCTTTTGCCGTATGAAGAAACAGGGCCAGATGCTCTTTTTCTCTTTTCATGTTGGTATTCAGCAGGCTCATATACCCTTCCCGGCCGCCCCAGAACACATAATTCTCCCCGCCCAGCGTTATTGTTGCATCCAGTGCAGCTTTTACCTGTGCGGCGGCATGCGTCAGCACATGAAAGTCGGGATTGGTGGCAGCACCGTTCATGTATTTCTTGCCGGAAAACAAATTGGCCGTGCCCCAGAGCAACCTTACCCCGCTGGCATCCTGCTTCTGCTTCAGGTATCCCGTTATGGATTGCAGCCGTTTTTCGTTTTCACGGATATCACCGGTATAATCCACCACATCCATATCATGAAAGCAATAAAAAGGCAATCCCAACCTGGTAATAAATTCAAAAGCAGCATCAGCTTTATCCCTGGCTCTTTCTATAGCACCGGTCTTTACATCCCAGGGGAAAATATGCGTGGCTTCTCCAAAAGGGTCCACGCCGCTACCGGTAAAGCTGTGCCAGTAGGCAACCGCAAAACGAAGCCAGTTCTTCATTGTCTTTCCGGCTACCGTTTTATTTTCATCGTACCAGCGGTAAGCAAAAGGATTATCGCTCTCCGGCCCTTCATATTTTACAACCCCTACTCCCTTAAAAAATTCGGCATCTCCGGTAATGACTGGCATGATCTTAATATTTCGTTTCGTTATTCAATCAAAAAACTATTGTTTATTTCAAGGCGCCCAGTACACCTCCGTAAGCTGCTTTTTTAGAGAAGTCCTCATTATAAAGCAGTGGGAACTCTCTGCCATTATTGTATAGCCAGCTCAGGTTATCCGACACGCCCCATATCGTAATGCCGTGCTGCTGTGCCGGCGGTATATGCTTGAGATAGGATCTTATAATATACTCATACATGCTTGCCTGGTATCCTTCAAACTGCGGCGTAAGCGTAAAGCCCTGCTTCGACAAAGGATTGACCTTTACATCCAGCTCGGATATCCGGATCAGCAGTCCTGTTGCAGCCAGTTTCTGGAACATGGCATCAATACCCGCTACGGAGGTATTCCACGACACATGCATCTGTGTGCCGATACCGTCTATTTTGGCACCCTTGCCTTTCAGCTCATTTACCAGAGCGATCAGCGAATCCAATTTGGTGGCATTGGTTTCCAGGTTATATTCATTAATAAAGAGCAGGGCAGCAGGATCGGCAGCCGCCGCATAATTAAATGCTTTCAGGAGGTAATCGCGACCCAGGTAATCCGACCAGAAGAAGTAATCGTTCGGATCGGCTGTGGAGGGTACGGTGGTATTGGAACTGCCTCGCAATGCCCCTGATTCCACCAATGGCTCATTTACCACATCCCAGGCTTTCACTTTCCCGGCGTAGCGGGTAACCGACTGGGTAATGAATGATTTCATAGCATCATCAACCAACTCCGTTGCATCTCCGCCTCCACCGCCACTGCCGGCATTAGCAGCATCTTCTACAATGATGTCATCAATAAAATAGGTATTGGCCGCCTTGCCTATATCAAACGACAATTTCACGCCAGGATGATCGCCTGTTGCAGTAATGGACCATGTAACCTGCTGCCAGTCTGTACCGATGCCATCCTGGTCTCCCTGGTAAGCATTTTGTATAGGAGGGTTCTGATCCGGAGAAGTGGAGAGACGGATAGAGCCCCCGGGGTTGGCCGCCTTGATCCAGAAAGAAATATTATAAGTTTTACCATCCTCTACAGCAAAGGCGGGGGAACGCATCTGTACCCTCCACTGGCTTGTGCCATAGCTCTGATCCACAAAAACTTTTAAAGCTGATGTTCCGGAACGAACATCAGAGGGCGTACTGGTGATTGAAAAAGTGGATGATCCGCCGGGGTTACCTGTATTATCCGGTGAATAGCCGGTTAAGCCGTCTTCAAAGCCTCCATTGGTCAACAATGGGGGGGGCGGCGGAGCTTCCGGATCCCATACCTTCACATCATCAATGAAATAAGTGTTGGCAGCCTTGCCTATGTCGAAGGATATCTTCTGGGCTGCTTCATCGGAGGTTGCGGTAATGGACCATGTAACCTCCTGCCAATCTGTTCCTATCCCATCCTGGTCACCCTGATAGGCATTGGTTACCGTTCCTGTGGGGGCTGCAGAAAGACGTATAGAACCGCCAGGAGATGCCGCCTTGATCCAGAAAGACACATTATACGTTTTACCGGACTGAATAGCAAAACCGGGAGAATGCAACTGCACTCTCCACTGGCTGGTGCCATAACTCTGATCTACAACAACCTTTAAGGCCGATGTGCCGGAACGGATCTCCACGGGTACGCTGGTAACCTCGAAGGTTGAGGACCCTGCAGGGTTGCCTGTATTTACCTGCGTCCACCCGGTGAAATCACTCTCAAAGCCCGGATTGGAAAGCAAATTCACAATGGCATTGCCGCCACCGCCGCCCGCAAGGGTATTCATATAGCCCCCATTCTGATTCTGATGCCATACCAATGTATGCCCAAACACATCAAGCCCGGCAGTGCCGGCAAGCGCTACCAGTTCGTCTGCCTTTGAAAAATCAAAGCTGCCATCATCCTTTACGATCGCTCTATGCTTCATTTCCCATTCAAAGGTGACCATATCAAAATCGGATCTTACCACATTGGTATAAGCCGTATTACCCGTGAATGCCGCATAGCTTACAGCGGCACCAACAGGTATATTAAACGCATCTTTCAACCCGGTACCCCTGTCGCCAAAGTTTCCTGTATTCAGCACGCCTGTATCCAGCACTTTTTTACAGGATGCCAATACTACCGGCACTGCCAGCAGTATGAAAGCATATTTAAATATTTTTTTCATGTGTGTATTTTTTATATTAAGCAGGGTTCATTTAATACCCCGGGTTCTGGTACTGGTTGGTTCCTTCCTCTGCCACACGGTCTAAATGAGACTGCGGTATAGGTCTCAATACATGATGATCTTTAATAGCACCTGCGGCATCGGTGTTATACAGCTTCACCCTTTCTATCAGCTTGCCTCTTACCGCCAGATCCGGCCAGCGGGTGCTTTCACCACACAGTTCCCTGGTACGTTCTTCCAATATAAAATCAAGCGTAACCTGGTCAGGCGATGTAAGCCTGATATTATTATACCGGTTGGTTCTTTCAGCGGGAGATAATTCCGGACGATTGACTGCTCTCTGTTTAAGTACATTAATCAGATCCATTGCCCCGGCAGCATTGCCCGTTTTCATGGCTGCTTCTGCCGCCAGGAGGTAAGTTTCGCCTAATTTGGCAACAGGGAAAGGCCTTCCGCCCGGACTGTTCGGCACATCTTTATCGGGATCTTCATATTTGCTGAGCGACGGGTACATGAAAGATGTTTCCGTTTCTGCACCATTTACGTTACCGCTGATAAAATAAAACTCTCTTGGAGCAACTACCCTGTATGACTTGGGTATTGCGTTCATAGAATCGGCCTGATGATCGGTCAGCGCCATTACAAAAGCTGTATCCACGTCTTCCGTAAAACCGCCTCCCGTAGCTGAAGCAATATATACGGTGCGGAACGATCCTTCATAGCGGCTATCGTTATACTTGTCGGCAAAGGCCGTATGGAAAGCCCAGGGTGTGGGGCAAAAACGCCTGATAGGGCGACCATAAAGATTTGTTCTGTTGGATACCGGTTTGGTTGTTGAGGCTGTTGTGGGAGATCTTATACCCTGGTAGTTGCCATTAAAATCATTTGCAGCATCTACCCCTTTGCCACCCCCAATTGTATTTGGCGGATCCGGCACTTCATTTGCTCCATAGTTGCCCGGAATACGTTCTACCGAGAAAAGTATCTCACTGTTATAATCATTGTGAGGTTTGTGTATGTCA
The DNA here is from genome assembly GCA_964599035.1 of uncultured Terrimonas sp. Lineage (GTDB taxonomy): Bacteria > Bacteroidota > Bacteroidia > Chitinophagales > Chitinophagaceae > Agriterribacter. Next base: position 48,192 of record CAZREP010000001.1, read on the forward strand.
CTATAATATTCCTGCAGGGCTGTACCATAAGCCGCCTGGTTGTTGATCACCTCTATTGCGGCAGTATAGGCATTCTGGAAATCATTAGCGTCTGCCGCCGTGGAATATCCCCTGTGGATATACGCCTTTGCCAGCAGGTGGAACGCAGCAGCCCTCGACAAACGGAAAGCATTGGCAGGTCTTTGCATAGGCAGGTTTTGCGAGGCAAAGATCAAATCATTGATGATCGCCTCATAATCCTTAACAAGCACTTCGTTTATTGGCAGGCGGTTAAAGCCCTGGAAGGGGGTTTGATTAAACTGGAGATCACCTGCCCCCATATCTACCGGCACAGCGCCGAAATACTGCACAAGGTTCAGGTAATACAAGGCACGGAGAAACCGGATCTCTCCCAGCGCTACATTGCGTTCTGCATCGCCAATAGCTGCTTCCTGCGCAAAGTCAATCAAGCCGTTGGCAAGGTTGATGTTGCTGAAGCTGCGGTTCCAGGGCGTAAGTAAAGCCCCGGTTGAAGGGCCCAGTCCGTAATTGCCCATCGCTGTCATATCGCCTGCAGCGCCGGCGCGGGCCTGGTCAGCCATTCCCCATTCATCGGTGCCTGCAACGCCCATACCTACAGCCCCTTCGGGTCCAAACAGCCAGCGCAGCCCGGAATATAAAGAAGCAATACCGGCCTGAAGTCCTTCAGGTGTTTTAAAATAGTCTGTGGAAAATACAGTATAAGGCTTTTCCTGCAGCTTTTTGTTACAGCCCGGCGCCATCATGACAACAACAGCTGAAGCGGCTACAAGAAATTTATTCAGTAATTTCATATCAATATTTTTAGCAGGTTTAAAGTGTTATATTAAGACCGAATGTGAACGTACGCCTGGGGGGAGTACCCAGCGAAACAACAAGAGCGCCGTTACCGCCTTCCCGAAGATTGCTATACCCTCCTCCGATGCCTCTTTGTCCCGCAGCGGTAGCCTGCGGATCAATGCCGGTTTGACTATAGAACGGCGACCAGAGCAGGGCCACATTATCCACGCTTAAATACACACGGGCACTCTGCGCACCTATTTTTCTCAATACCTCATTGCTCAAAGCATATCCCAGGTTAATGCTTCTTATACGCACAAAACCAGCATCATAATATCCTAAGGTTCTCCAACCGTCGGGAGCAGAAGCCTGCGACAGGCTGGCATGCTGACCTGCCGGCATGGGAAACCAGTTGGTAGGATTAGTGGGAGTCCAGAAATCTACCTTAATTGAATTTCGTCTTCCATCCAGTTGTGAAATATAAGTGGCTGCAGGACCATGTATCTGACTTACCAGCAATCCCCCAAAACGGGCATGCATTACCACACTCAGGTCAAATCCCTTATAAGAGAACCGGTTGGTGAGGCCGCCCTGCAGATCTGCATCCATATCCCCGATGATCGTTCTGTCGTAATCTGCAGTTACTGTACCATCCGGATGTCCCCCGGGACCACTTAAATCGGCAAGTTTGATCTTCCCGGGTTCAGCGCCTACCTCCGCTGCTGCCGCTGCTTCACTGAGCTGCCAAATGCCCTGTTTCTGATAATCATAGATCGCCGTCATGGAATACCCCACAAAAAGCTGGCTGCCTATATTTCTGTCTTCCTGGTTGCTAAGCTTCAGCAATTTATTTTTATTGGTAAAGAGATTCAGATCAGTGCTCCAGGTAAAGCCGGAAGGAGACCTGAGGTTGACGGAAGAAATGCTCAGTTCAAAACCTTTGTTCGACATTTCGCCGATATTAGTGGTAAATGACCCGGCTATGCCCGATGTTACAGGAAGCTGCACGGCATAAAGGATCCTGTCGGTTTTGGAATTATAGTATTCAAAACTACCGGTTACACGGTTATTAAAGATCCCGAAATCAACACCGAAATTGGCCGTGCTGGTAAACTCCCAGGAAAGATCGGGATTGGGTAGTGTAACCACATCGTATCCCGTAACGATGGTAGGTCCGAAGTTATAACGGATAATATTACCTCCTGCCGGACCGGCGGTAAGCCCATTGGTATTATTTACCAATCCCTTTGACTGGTAAGGGTTGATGGCTTGGTTAGAAGTGCGTCCCCATCCGGCTCTTAATTTCAGGAAGTTGACCACTTTGGAATCGGCCATGAAATTTTCATCAGAAACCACCCAACCGGCGGAAACAGCCGGGTAATCGAACCACTGGTTGCCTGGTGCGAGCCTTGAGGAACCATCCCTGCGGTAGGTAAGCGTGAGCAGATAGCGGTCTTTAAAAGTATAGTTGAGCCTTGCCATATAGGAGAGCAATGCCCATTTGGTTTCACCGCCCCCAATATTGGTGTTTTTATCATCTATAGGTGAAGAAAGCGCCAGATTATAGAAACTTACGAAATCATCTGTGATGTCCTGCTTCTGCACAAAATTGTCAAAAGACTGGCTCTCCTGGATACTGTACAGCCCGGTAAAGCCGAACTTATGGTTATTGACGGTTTTGTCGTAAAACAGCAAATTCTCTGCCGTATAGCTCCAGGTTTCGCCATTGCTCACCCTGGCGATATTCCCCTGCCCTACCCGGAAGTAACTGGGGGCGTCGGGCCGGTCTTCCGGCTGGAACCGCCCGCCAAACTCCTGCGCATAGTTAAGCCCTACATTGATCCTGTAGCGTAAGCCTTTTATAATTTCATATTCACCATACAGGGAGTTAAATGTTCTCAACCTGCGCACCTTATCGTCCCAGTTCCTGGTTCCGTATTTCAACAATAAAGGAGAGTATCCGCTTGAAGGAGGGTTGCCTCCGTCCAAACTGTTGTCCCAGGGTATTGCATTTACCGTTCCATCATCGTTGAACGGTTCCAATAACGGATTCAGTGCAAGCAGGTTGTATATGGCGCTGCCGGAAACAAATTGAGAGCCATAGGCAATGCTCACCGAATTTTGTGTGGTAAGACCAACTTTTATTTTCCTCCCTATACGGCTGTCTATAGAAGCCTTCAACGCATAACGGGTAAAATCTTCACCCGGCATTAAAGTATTCTCTTTATAATAACCGCCGCCCAGCGAAAAAGTGTTCCCGTTAGCACCGCCCGACACGTTGATATTATGATCGGTACGGAAAGCATTCTGATACATCAGCTCCTGCCAGTCGGTATTCCTGCCGGTGGCAATACCTTCCTGCTCCTGGGGACCATAGCCCTCCGACCATGTAGACAGATCCCGCATTACCCGGAACTCATCGGCATTCATTACCGGGTATTTAAAGGCGGGTGTTCCTATGCCGTAGTAGCCGTTATAAGCAACCCGTGTATCTCCGGACCTCCCTTTTTTGGTTGTTACCAGTACCACTCCATTGGCGCCGCGGGAGCCGTAAATGGCCGTTGCGGATGCATCTTTTAATATATCAACGGATGCAATTTCATCGGGATTTATATCATTCAGCGATCCTTCGAAAGGAATGCCATCCACTACAAACAACGGCTCATTGGAACCGCTGATAGAGCGCGTTCCCCGTATACGTATCTGTGCACCGGCACCCGGCTGGTTACCTACCTGGCTGATCTCCAGCCCGGCAGCCCGCCCGATCAGCGCCTGCTGCAGGTTAGGAACAGGAACTTCCTTCAACGCTTTTTCACTTACCGAAACCACCGCTCCGGTAAGATCTTTCTTGCGCTGTGTGCCATACCCTACCACCACTACCTCGCCCAGCTCCGTGTTGGCAGCCTCCAACCGGATGGTCAAACTGCTGCTATTGCCAACCCTGATCTCTTTGTCCTTATAGCCAACCGCAGATACAACCAGCACCGAGGCAGCATTTGCCTGTATGGCAACCCCGCCTTCAGGGTCGGTAGTGATACCCCTGCTGGTACCTTTTATAATAACGGAGGCATTCGGGATTCCCTCACCGTTCTCCTTCAAAACATTGCCTGTAACAATACGCTGCTGCGCAAAAACCATGGCAGGCAGGAGCGTAAGCAGTAGCCACGACCATAAAGATCGTGCAATCGGTTTCGACCGCACCTTTCCCATGCTGCACCGTTCATTTTTCATTTCTGGCATAATCGTTCTTTTCATAAAAAATTATATTTTGGCAAATGGATAAGCAATGCAACACAGCGTTCCCGGGCAAGAGAAAAACACATCGTGAAATAAAAAGCAATTCGTCTTCTCATAAATGACAGCAGTTATTATTTATATATACTCAGCAGCCGTATGCTACTCAAATATGCAATCGGTTGCAATACAGTCGCAAAAAAAATAGCTACTTTACGTTGCTATATTTTCCGCTTATCTCTATTTATGATATGAATATCAATCTGTTAATTAACAAAAAAAAGCATAGGAATCC
>CAZREP010000001.1:52528-83283 GCA_964599035.1 uncultured Terrimonas sp.
GGAATCCATATTGCACATATACTACCCCGATTTATACTTTCGTATAAAAAATGGTGTATTATTTTCAATTGTTTTACTAAAGTAAAAATGTTTTTTCTAAATTGCAACCGATTGCAAAACTTTTTTTTAAAAGACAATCAAAATTCCCGATTTGCTGCTCCAGAACTACTATTATTTTATAAATGAAGGATGTAACGATATATGATCTTGCCCGCGAACTGAACATTTCCGCTGCTACGGTAAGCCGTGCACTTAAAAACCATCATGCTGTCAACAACGCAACGAAAAAGAAAATAAGAGAGAAAGCGGAGGAAATGGGTTACCGTCATAACAGTTTCGCCAGCAGTCTGCGAAGTAAAAAAACCAATACACTGGGCGTGATCGTGCCCAGGATCAACAGCTATTTTGTTGCCAGCGTGCTGGCGGGCATGGAAGATTCAGCCAATGCCAGGGGTTATAATCTTATTATTACACATTCGTTGGAAAGCGTTACAAAGGAAATAGCCAATGCACAGATCCTGTTCAACAAAAGAGTAGACGGTCTACTGATCTCCCTCGCATTTGACACCGACAATATCCGGCACCTGGAACCTTTTTTCAAAAAAAAGATCCCGGTCGTTTTTTTCGACAGAACCTTTCCCCACGATGGAAGCACCAGCATCCGCATCAACGATTACAAGGCTGCTTACGAGGTAACCAACCACCTGCTGGAACAGGGTTGCCGACGTATCATGCACCTGGGAGGCAATATGCTCCGGAATGTATATTCCGACAGATACAAGGGATACCGGCAGGCTTTGAAAGACCACAATATTCCTTTTTATGAAAAGCTGCTTTTCATCAGTGAACTCAATGAAGCATCAGGTTATGCAGCAGCAGAGAACATACTAAAGTCAGCAGCCTCCAGGAGGCCCGATGCCGTTTTTTCGGCAAACGACACTGCGGCAGTGCATTGCATGATCAGGCTAAAGTCGGCCGGTATTAAAATACCCGATGAAATTGCATTTGCCGGCTTCAATAACGACCCTATCAGCAAAGTGGTGGAGCCCAACCTCACCACGGTGAATTATTCCGGCTATGAAACGGGGAGAGCCGCAGTGCGGAGCCTGATCCAACAGCTTAATAACCCTTCCGACACACCCATAACCCACACCATTGTATTAAGCTCGGACATTCACATCCGCGAATCTTCACTAAAAAAGAAATCATCATGAAGAGGTGGTCACACTGAAACCATTTTATGAGTCATAAGGAAGTTACTATATACGATATCGCCCAAAAGCTGAACCTTTCCTCCGCTACCGTCAGCAGGGGATTAAAGGATCATCCCTCCATCAGCCGTAAAACCCGGAAACGTATTCACGAGGCCGCGAAGGAACTGGGCTACAGGCATAATAACTTTGCCAGTAACCTGCGCAGGCAAAAAACCAATACCATAGGCGTTATTATACACGAGCTCAACAGTAATTTCATCACTTCCGTGCTGGCCGGGATAGAAAAGGTGACCGCAGAAGCAGGATACGACCTTATCATAGCCCATTCCTCTGAAAGCTTTGCAAAAGAGGCCGCCAACGCCGTCAATCTTTTTCACAAAAGAGTAGACGGACTGATCGCCTCTCTGGCCTTCGATACGGAAAACCTCGATCATTACCGGCTATTCGAGGAAAAGGGGATCCCGGTGATCTTTTTCGACAGGGTGGAAGAAAACAGCAACAGCACCAAAGTAGTTATAGATAACTATCAATGCGGCTACCAGGCTACCCGGCATCTTATTGAACAGGGCTGCCAAAGGATCGTGCTTGTAACGGCCAACCTTAAACGAAACGTATATGCGCAACGCCACAGAGGATACCGGGATGCCTTATTCGACAACGGCATTCCCTACGATAAAGACCGCGTGCTGATCAAAGACCTGAGCGAACAGGGAGGCGTGGAAGCTGCCCTCCAGATCCTAAAAATGCAGCCACGACCTGACGGGGCATTTATCACTAATGATTTTTCTGCCGCCGTATGCATGCAAACGCTTAAAGAGCACGGGCTGAGCATACCGGAAGACATTGCCATTGTGGGTTTCAATAACGACGCGGTAAGCAAGATCGTGGAGCCACGAATGACCACTGTGCATTATCCCGGGAAAGATATGGGTGAGATCACGGCAAGCCATCTCATCAACCACCTCAAAGGAATAGCGGATATTAAAAACACCAATACGATCGTAGTGCGGTCTGAGCTCATCATACGACAGTCTTCGCTGAAAAATAAAACGGTCATAAAAAAATGAATGGCGCCATAAGAAAAATAATATCGTTGCTCTGCCTGCTCATGGCTTATTTTGCTGCCACAGCCGAAAACGGCTACGATCTCTGGCTGCGTTATCGCTTAATTGATGACAGGCACGCGCTCAGGAATTACAGGCAGGTACTGACCGGCTTCCTGTTCACCCATACGTCACCTGTGATGACTGCCGCAAGGGAAGAGCTAACGCTTGGATTGCAGGGGCTTACCGGTGTTACTCCCATAGCGCATACTTCGCCGCAGCACGGCACGATCATTGCCGGCACCGGCGGTACATCTCCTTATTTTGAAGATCCGGATATCAGGAAAAAACTTACAGAACTTAACGATGAAGGATATATCATTCTTACCAAAAAAATCAACCATAAAAGGATAACAATCATCTGTGCCAACGCCGATGTTGGTGTGCTATACGGCGTCTTTCACCTGCTGCGGCTCGTTCAAACACATCAGCCGGTGAAATCTCTCAACATTGCATCTTCGCCCCGTACAAAGCTGCGCCTGCTTAACCACTGGGACAACCTCGACAGGACCGTAGAACGGGGTTATGCAGGTTTTTCCATCTGGAACTGGCACACACTGCCCGGCTATATCGACCAACGTTATATTGATTATGCAAGAGCCAATGCATCCATAGGCATCAATGGCACAGTACTTACTAATGTAAATGCCAATGCAACCATACTAACGGCACCTTATCTCGAAAAAGTAAAAGCGCTGGCCGATGCATTTCGCCCTTATGGCATTAAAGTATATCTTACAGCCCGCTTCAGCGCACCCATAGAAGCAGGCGGCTTACCAACAGCCGACCCGCTGAACGAAGCAGTGCGGCAATGGTGGAAGGAAAAAGTAAAAGAGATCTATTCCTATATTCCCGACTTCGGCGGCTTCCTCGTAAAAGCCAACAGCGAAGGCCAACCCGGGCCGCAGGATTATAACCGCACGCATGCTGATGGCGCCAATATGCTGGCAGATGCGGTTGCCCCCTTCAGTGGCATCGTGATGTGGCGGGCCTTTGTATATAGCCACGAAAATACCGACGACAGGCATAAGCAGGCCTACAACGAGTTTGTTCCGCTGGATGGAAAGTTCCACAGCAACGTAATGCTGCAGGTAAAGAATGGTGCTATAGATTTTATGCCCCGTGAACCCTTTCATCCGATATTTGGAGCAATGCCTCAAACACCGCTGATGATGGAATTCCAGGTAACGCAGGAATACCTGGGGCAGGCAACCAACCTGGTATACCTGGCTCCCCTGTTCAAAGAATGCCTGGAAAGCGATACGTATAGCAAAGGAGCAGGCAGTACGGTAGCCAAAATAATTGACGGCAGCCTGGACAGCCATGCACTCACAGGCATTGCCGGCGTAGCCAATACAGGTAATGACATTAACTGGTGCGGTCACCCCTTTGCACAGGCCAACTGGTATGCATTGGGGAGACTGAGTTGGGATCATGAGCTGAGCAGCGAGCAGATCGCCGACGAATGGCTGCGCATGACCTATTCAAACGACACCGCTTTTCTCGCCAAAGCCTCAAAGATGATGCTGCAAAGCCGCGACATTTATGTGCAGTTCACCAATCCTATCGGTCTGCATCATATTATGGGCACCGGCCATCACTACGGCCCCGCACCGTGGGTAAGCGAACTGAGCCGCCCGGAATGGAATCCCGTATATTATCACAGGGCAGATAGTACCGGTATCGGCTTTAACAGAACGGCAACCGGCAGCAACGCCATTGCCCAATACCGACCGGAGGTGCAAAAGCAATGGGAGGAGATGCGCACCATTGATGAAAAATACCTGCTCTGGTTCCATCATGTGCCCTGGACACATATCATGAAAAGCGGAAGAACCCTGTGGAATGAACTGTGCTGGCAATATTATACCGGTGTGGAGAGAGTAATGCAGATGCAGGAAGAATGGAATGCGTTGAAGCCCTTTGTAGACACACAGCGCTTTGAACACGTGAGACAACTGTTGGCAATACAGCATACCGAAGCAGTATGGTGGCGCAATGCCTGCCTGTTGTATTTTCAAACATTCAGCAGGCAGCCGATCCCCAAAGACTATGAGCAACCCGATAAAACCCTCGAGTATTATAAAAGTCTACATTTTCCCTACGCCCCGGGAAATTAACAACCAGGGACAGCTTCATATCTTAAATGGTTCCCCCTCATGGTTCGTGAGGACACGAACCAGGGTAAGTGAAATATAAAGATCGACTGGTCCAACATTTCGACGCTTCCTCTTCTTTAATTACCGATAACGACAATTGTTTTCCCGATCCGGCATTTTAAAAAAAGGAATGCCGTCTAATTTTAAATATGCCGACAAAGCCTTCACCAAATCAAATATTATGTGCCAATTCATACAAATCATTCAGGACAGACAGGGCTATGTTGCCCAATGCGCGCATTGCGAAGCACTGGAAGTGGTGATGGGTACTACTATTATACATCTCTGGTACGATCAGTGGAAAAGCTTTCTCCATTATATTCAGCAGGTAAGGCAAATGCAACCCCAAAGAGATCCGGACGTAAAGATCATTTTACTGGATGTTGCCGGCACCGATTTTTTCCAGATGTATCTCACTACAGGTGAGCTGCATGCATTCTGTATGATGCTTGAAAAAGCCGACGACGAGCTTAAAGCCCAACAGCTCATGAAATGTTTTAACCATCCCTGAATCCTCATCGTCCTGGTTCGTGTCCTCACGAACCAGATCCTCCACTTCACGCATACTACCTAAAATATTCCCGTAATATCATTTAAAAAACCAAAATCATCAATGCCTGTTTCGTAATATTTCGCCGATGAATAGTGGTATTGAGCAGGCTCACCTGCTAATTGCCAATGCATTGCCAAAGGATTATCATGAATATATTGCAGCTTTTGCATAACAGTTTTCTTTTGCGTAAGCTCAATGGCCAAGGGATCCCGTTGCCAGAATTCATAACTTTTGTTAGCCGCCTTCACTGAAAATGAAGGCAGGATCAAGGGATCATTATGCACAAGATACTCTTTAAACGCATGAGCGGTAAACTTTAAAAAAGATCCCTGGGCAGTTTCTTTCCCATTCCAAACCCTCCTGACACAGGGCTGTCAACCCCCGGGTTTACTTTTACCGAAAGATCACTTTTAAAATTATAAATCATGAGTACAACAGTAACAGAACAGCCCATTATTACCCCCACAGAGCTTTTACAAAACTGGCAGGGACACCGTGGACTCACCCGTCGCGTGATTGAAGCCTTCCCCGAAAAGGAATTGTTTGAATTTTCCATCGGGGGCATGCGACCCTTTGCTGACCTGGCAAAGGAGATGCTGGCAATAGCTGCTCCCGGCTTAAAACAGATCGTAACCGGAATACAGGAGAATTTCGACGAAAAAAGAGCGGCCATCACCACAAAGCAACAACTGCTCGAAGCCTGGGACGAAGCTACAGAACAGATTAACGTGTACTGGGCCCAGATACCGGAGAAAAGATTCAGAGAAACCATCAACTTATTCGGACAGTTTAACTTCCCGGTAATGGTAAACATCACCTATGCGCTGGATAATGAAGTACACCACCGCGGACAGGGATATGTGTACCTCAGGGCCCTGGGCATTGAGCCGCCACCGTTCTACGACAGATGGTAGCCGTAAGCAACTGTCTTCATATATGAGGGAAGGCAGTTGCTTATACTATGCTAATCTTTGAGCAATATGCTGCACTACCTGCTTTACTTTTTCCTTAAGGCTTTCGGGCTCCAGTATCCGGGCATTATCACCAAACATAATATACCAGCGGGCAAAAAACTCCATGTCTTCATAATATCTGAATACCATTTCAACTTCATTCCCTTTTTCTTCTTCCGATATAAAGCCATAATATTTCCGGCTGCCGGCAATGTATTTGGCAACAGACCTACCGACCATGATCCTTATCTCTGCTGACCTGTAATTATCCTCTTCTTTCAGGTAAAAGGAAAGGTCTTCATGTTCCATCACAAAGGGCTTATCTGTTGCAGAAATAGCATATATCCGGTCTGTTCTGAATTTCCGGTGCTCTTTTCGCAGGTGGCAATACGCCAGCATATACCAATAGTTATGCTCATGATACAGTCCCACCGGTTCAATAAACCGGTTTACAGGAGCAGCAGCGTCTATAGACCGGTAGGCAATACTGACCTGCTGCCTGTTTACAATGCCATTCATCAGCAGCTCCAGGGCATTAGAGATGTTTTCTCGGAACAGAGAGTGCACCGGCTTCACCACGATCTGTGCATCCAGCGTATCTACCCAGTCTTTTTCCGACCAGCGCAGCACGGATCTGATCTTATACATCGCCGATTGAAAATAGTTCCCCAGCGATTTGTCCGACAATTGTTGCATCAGCTTTTCGGCAGCCACAAAGCTGGAGGCTTCTTCCCGGGTAAACATCACGGGGGGGAGCTTATATCCCTCCATAATAGAATAACCTGTACCTGCTTCTCCTGCTACAGGAACTCCTGCCGCTTCGAGCGCTTTGATATCCCTGTAAATGGTTCTTACACTTACCTGGAAGCGCTCCGCCAGTTCCTGTGCAGTGATCACCCGCTTGGACTGCAGTTGAATAAGCAGGGCCACGATCCTGTTGAACCGCTTTAAGCTTTCATCCATCATGCTTAAAAATATACTATAAACGAATAAAATCGAACTCCTCGAACCCCTGGTTCGTGGGGACACGAACCAGATTCCCAACAAGATTTACCAAATGGTTCGTGAAGACACAAACCAGGCCGGACAATCGGACAATACATTCTTAACTATTCCGTAAACACAAACCATGCCCGGCCTTTAGCAGGCAGGGTGACCTGTAAATTCAGCTTAGTACCGTTTAATGCTACTTTTTTTATCACGCCGTCATTTTCACTTATGCCTGCCCGGTTCTTCAGCCCGGTATAATACAGATCCACTTCTATATTTCTTGATATGGGTTCACTTAACGGATTATATACCATCAGCAAGCCTTTTTCCTTACCATAGAGATCTACATGCAAAATAGCATCGTAGTCCCTGCCGTCAGGTCTGCGAACATGCACGATATCAGCGTCGAGTACCTGCCTGTGCTTTTTATAAAAATCCACCCATTTTTTTACCAGGGCTTTGGTTTCAGGCACATCGTATAATTGCGGACCCCGGTAACAGGCCTGCACTCCCGCTCCGAATAAATTAGCAAGCCGTTGTTCATAATGAGGCAAATGTTCTTTTAAAGGTTCGATAGTGGCCGCAGCGCCACCACCTTGGTATTGCATCAGCGGCACAAACATCCACCCCATGGAAGGTGTTTTTTCCCAGGTACCGTCGTATATGTTCTGACGTTCGATTATTTCCTGCAATTCGCGTGGTAATGACCAGTTCGTTTCGCGATACCCCATGGCTGTTTTGGTGCTGCCGCTCAAAAAATACCAGTCCGGCACATTCAGATAAATGCCTTTGCTCCTGCACCAGCGATAAAATTCCTGTATTTTCCTGTACTGTTTCCATCTCGAATCTTCCAGTCCCCTGTGACCGGGGTGATCTGTAGCAGCACACACATCGCCGGGATAGGAACCGTCATGTTCCAGCAGATCCTGTCCGGTAATTTTATAGAACCGGTACAGCTTCTCAAAATATGCCTGTCCCCATTTACTTTCCAGGCAGGGAGAATTGCCAAATGCCGGCTTCATGCCTTCCGGCATCACCACATCGTTTACCGCATCGATCGAACGGCTGGCCAATAGGGAGTAACCTCCAATTGCTACGCCTTTTGATCTTGCATAATCTTTCAACACTTTCATACGCTGGAGGTTTTGCTGCGAAGTATCCTCAATATTAAAACCGCTGCCGAAGGTCATGATCACCATTTCAAAACCCACTTCCGCACACTGGTCTATTGCTTTCTTAACCGGCTCGTCTGCTGCGCTGCTTACATGCATAATAATGGGATTTTCGGTTACCCACGGTGCAATGGTGCGGTACAGCCTTCTTTCGCTTAGCCCTCTCCGTTCCCTGTCGTAGCTGTCATACATAAGTTCCCATAAACGCATGCTTTCAAAAGATGTGCCGGGCGCCAGCTCCTGTCCCATACCGGTTTTGGGCATACACACCAGCAGCGAAGGGGTTTGCAACGCATAGTTTACCTGGGTGATATAGGAAGAGTCGGTTTGCCATTCCACGCAGGCATTCTGTGCTGCATTGGGCGACCCGGACCCAAAAGCAAAATCACTTTCCGCAAATATGGGAGGCAGCTCCCAACGCTGCATATGTTCTACAGCGCTTTCTGCTTCGGTTACTGCCAACTGTTCACTTTTTATATTGTTTACTATAATTTCCTGCTGGCTGTTGTTTTCTACACTTACCCACTTGCTCAGCAGGGGTAATCCGTCGTACAATTCATAATGTACTTTCACGACCAGACCCTGTAGAAAATCAAGATTCGTCTGCCCCGGGGCGGATTCACCCAATAATAATACCTGCTCTATTTTACTCCGCCCTGTTACGCCGGTTCCTCCTTTCGCCACTTTACCGCCCTGTGGATCCGTCTTACCCACACGTATACGCGCAGGCTTACTTTCACAGGGCATATCAGCCAGCACAGTATACTTTATCCCATCGGCGGATACACTGTAAACGATCCTGCCCGGGTCCAGCAGGATCTTCAAATAATAAGATCTGCCGGGATCAAAGCCTTCAAAGCTTTGACTTTTACCATCGTGAAACAATCCAAAACTTTTAGTACCGGGTTAAAGATAGAATTTGGATGATCGCGCTCCTTCAAACTGCAGCGCAACACCGGGTCCATAGCCGCTGCTTTGGTCCGTACCGGCATTCAGCCTGCATAGGATCACTCTGGTATGAGCAGGTAAAGACCGCTCGCCAAATACAACGGCATTTGCCGGAGCCATCATTTCACCGGCCTTCCCTTCGTTATTAAATGCATTGACGGCTGCATTCGCCGTAACTACATTCCACTCCGGCAATAGTGTAATGAAATCATCTTTCAGTAATACCTCCCTCTGGTTATCATCTGTATTCAGATTTTTAAAATTACGGATAACAGCCTCACTGGCTTTGTAGGTAAAAGCAAGTTCTATCCCTTTGGGCGGCCACGGCATTTGCCACGGCGACCATTCCTTACGACGGTTCCATTCAAAACGCGCTTTGATTGGAGACGCGGTATATGACACCAATTGCAAACTATATGGGTCGGCCTTCATGGCGGGTATCCATTCGGGCAGAAGGTAATTGCCAATGGGCTGTCCGGTTAATCCCCCCGCTTTTATTTCATGCCCGTTAATCCACAGCACCGCTTCGGGCGACACCGCACGGACCAGCGATTCATTGGTAACAAGATTGTCCAGCCCTATAGTAGCACCATTGGGTTTTATGGCAAAAGCTCTTGTGATCAGCCCGTTGCTAAGCGCCATATACCCCTCCGGTGTTTTATATACGGCAGAGGGCTGCGCCTTGCTATCGACCAGCCAGTCGGTGCGGCTGCGGAGCTGCTCTTTGTTATAAAGCGGAAGCGCATCAATGCGAATGTCCTGCGCGTTTACAGCAAAACACCAACAGGTAATAAGCGGTAATAATACAGAACGGATCATGATGATTTTTGATTTTAAGAAATGGGGGCGGAAAGCTGCTGCAAACGTGGTATTCATTTTCCCCGTATCATTTTCAACGAAAACCATCCCAGCAACACAATGATCACCACCATCAAGGCCCATAACCATGCTTTGTTTTTAAACAAAGGTTCGGGCATGACCGTTAATTCCTTTTGCATTCTTTGTTCATCACCCAATGCCAGCGCTGTTAATGTTGCCGGTATTTTATCGGCAAAGAAGTTAAGGTCATAGGATGGCTGCTCGGCCCTCCTGTTTCCATAAACCAGGAAATATTGGGCATTTTCCGTAAAACGGGCAAATAATGTATGAACAAAGCCCTCCACCACAACACTGTCGATAGCCAGGGGAATGTTATCCCTGTTATCTATAACGACTTTCAGGTTTTGAACAACAGTGCTGTTGCATTTGAACGTTGCTTCTTCCATCGAATTCAATATCCCTGATGCCAACAAACCATAATCATACAACCAGCCCTTTTCAATTTTTATACTGTCTCTTATATATTGTATGCTAACCGGCCGGTAGTAATCAATAGTATCTTTAATGTTAAGGCGTAACCGGCTGACTGGAACAGGCATAGATAGGCGAATATATATATCCGTTTGCTTTGTTTGCTTATTGTTCGTCATATTCACCTTATCAACAGGGAAGATCCTGAACGCTCCTTCCTGTATCTCCTTCTGAGCGATAGTAACGCCGGAAAGCGCAGGCTTCTCCCTGCTATTAAACAAGATCCGGAAATAGCGGTATTTTGAAGTGGGGAAGTGCAGCTTTGTAAAAGCAAAATCCGTTAACCCATTCCTGATAGACAGGATCCTGTAATCGCGGATAATCGTAAACCATTCGCTTTGATCCTGGCTGCCTTCCAAATCGATGCGCCAGTCAAAATTGGGCTGCCGGATTGCAAGACTGATCTCATTGACCGGGCTATCTGTCAATGTTTGAAAAGTGAAATAATAGCCCCTGCTGTTCGATGAGGCATTAAGCATTTTAAACGGAACATCTTTCTCCCCGATCTTATCTGTTGCCAGTTGCAGGAGGTAGGGCACTTCAATTGTTTCCTTACCAGGGGTTACACCAAAGATCCTGACATCATTCAGGTTATATAAAGTCTTCCCGAAGATATCATCCGGAAGCTCAATTTTATGCCATTGACCCGACACTCCCTTTAACTCCCGTGCGTAATCATACGCACCCATTTGCGCCACAGCATAGCAGCAGGCAAAGAAAAAAAGACAGGAAAAAATGCTAAGCTTTAATTTCATCGGATATGACATGCTTATACTTGTTATACAAAAATGATATGATCAAAAGCAGCACCCCTAAGGATACCAGAACGATGGTTTTTGAAATGGTATTGAGATGCGGAATATCATAAAAAAACAGCTTGATCAACGTAATGCCAAATAGTACGATGGCGCCGATCCGTAAATGCTTTTTCCTGCTGCGGATCCCTAATGCAATGAGAAAGAGCGCATAGCCCCCCCAGAGGATACTCAGTCCCAGCTTGTAGGTTTGAGTTGACCCGGAAATATCCATCCAATGGATCAGCTCACTGCTAACAACCCAAAGGACGGCAGTATGCAACAAAAGTTCAAATACGATCCCGGAATACTTCTTTACAAAGTCCCGCTTTATGACCTTATAGCCGGCGAGAAGAGTAAAAGCTGCAAAAGCAAATGAAATGTACCTGATGCCAAGACTGAAGCCGCTCCTTTTATAATATTGGGCTAACGTGTTTTTGAGGTAGCTTTCCCTCAGCTCACCAAGAACATAAAGCCCTTCGGTCAGAAATACCGCTACTGTTACAAAAATTAATCCCAAACCTAAAAGCCCCAGCCTTTGGCTTCTTATTTTCCTGACATTTACAATAGCGAGCAGCGCGGCAAACAACAGGGAATAGTTGATGATCCAAATGCTTTTAAAGCTGCCCAGGTCTTCATCCCGGAAATAGCGAACAGATCCCGATGCGTCAGGAATCGTAAGCGCTGAATCGGCTTCGAGCTGATCCCAGTAATTAGCAATCTCCAAACGGAATGCATAATACACTGTAATGAGCAAAATGGCAGGGATCAGAAAAGACATCATGGTATGCACCCATTTTTGAAATCCTTTCCGTTCCGGCACATGCTCATATTTTGTTTTGGCATTCACCCTGTTTATCCAGGCGAAAGCGGTAATGAATAATATGGAGGTCAGAAAACAGATATTGAGCAACGGGGTTACCCGTGTTTCCGGGTTTGAGGGAATATAATTATTATAGCCCACTGTCCAGTCCTGAACGAGGCTGACAAATGCGAGGATCATGAGCGGGAAAGACAACCTTTCATCAACCTCAACATTTTTTGTACGCCCAATCCAAAACAGCAAAGCGGCTTCACCCACCCAAAGGAGAGTTACCCAGTTACCATCCAACTGAACCGGAATAGCAATGGTTACGAAAACCAGCACCAGCCCGGATATAAAATAAACCAGGTTCCTGTCTGCCAGCTCACGACGATGGATCGTAACACCAACGATAAAATGAATGACGGCATTGCCCAACGCGAATAGCCCCAACACATGCTTTCCGGTTTCATGATCACTGAGCATATGATATCCAAAACCAAAAAAGACAAAGGAGTTGATCAACAACAGGAAGATATCACCCATTGCAAACTTCTCTTTTTGCACTAATTTATACGCAAGGAAGGTGAGGTAAAATGTAATAAAGAATACGGTAAGAAATGTTAGCGCCAGACCAAAATATGCGGACTCGTAGTTCACCACATACCATACCGCATAGGTCATCCATGTAAGCACAAACGACGAATAATAAAGCGGCTTCCAGTATCGCTTAAATGCAATGAATAAAATACCTGCATTGATGATTGCCATATAGGTAAACAGTATCGATACTTTCCCTGAACCATCACTTAGCAGGAACGGTACGGCATAGGCGCCCACCAGGCCAAACTGGGCAATGATCTGCCTGTTGTAGGTAATGGCTGCCACTACCGTAAATATGGTAAACACCACCATCAGCCCAAAAGCAACAGCCTGTGGGATCAGGTTGTAAAAACCGTATGCAGCATAAGTAATAAAGTAAAGAATAGCCATAGAGCCGCTCAGCAATACGGCGCTGAAATTTTCGTATTTCTTTTTCAGTTTAATAGCAAAACCAAGCAAGCCAATACCTGTCAGGTAGCCGAGGACAATTCTTGTGAGCGGGCTGATCAACTGGTTGTCAATTGCATATTTAGCCCCAATGGCAACCCCTATAACCGTGATGGCAATACCAATTTTAGCGGTAAGATTTTCTCCAATAAATTTTTCAAAATTGGCTTTTACATTTGTCTCCCGATGAAGCGGTTGAACAGGCTGCCTGGTTCTCTCATCCGGCTTGTATTGCTGCGCTACCTGGTGAAGTTCGGCGATGATTTTTTCCGCCTGTACAGACGGCCCCGTAGTTACCGCCTGTTTTTGATCTGCCGTATCTTCCAAGGTTCCTATAGGGTTGACGGATGCCAACCGCAGCCTGTCTATTTGCTGCCGCAGATCATCGATCTCATTCAAAAGATCCGTTTGCTTTTTTGAAAGCGCATTTAACTGTCCAAGCAGTTGGTTGATCTGGTCGTTCGTGTTTGCCATTCAGGTGGTTGTTATAGTCAGTAATATTTGTCGATACTTATATTGCCGTGACCCCAACCCTGCATGCCCATTCCTATAATCTGCAACCACACGTGGAATTTCCCCACCGGTCGGGCTGAAAGGCCGGCTTATTATTTTTTGAATATACAAATAAATGAATCATCAGGATATTCTTTAATATGCCGCCACGAATGCCCGAATATTTAATGTATTGATGGATAGAGAGTATGGCGTCATCATTACAGCTCTGCCTTTACCTTTTCCAGAAGCGCTTTCAGCTCTGCTACCTTTTGGGGATATTTTGAAGCGAGATTATTCAATTCACGCAGATCATCCTTTAAATTGAACAGCTGATCCTCTTTGCTGTATCCGGTTTCAATATTTACCGCTTTCATGAGCGTGGGGCCATTGCCTGGAGACATGTATTTCCACCCGTCTTTTACGATGCAGAGCGCACTATTGATGGGCTGCTCTATAATGTATTCCCTGCTTTTATTTTGTTGTCCTGTAAGAGTAGTGAAATAATCCCGGCTGTCCGTAAACTCATCCGGCGGTAATTTCTGGTTCAGCATTTTTGCAAAAGACGCCATCAGGTCTATTTGGGAAAACAAAGCATCAGAAACGGTATTCGGCTTCACTTTATCAGCCCAGTAAACGACAAAAGGAATGCGGGTACCTCCTTCAAGTGCACTGTATTTGCCTCCACGATAGCTTCCGGACGCCTTATGGTTTTCCGACTGTACAGTTTCCACCGACTGGTCTAAATATCCGTCATTGATCACCGGGCCGTTATCGCTGCTGAAAATAATGAGTGTATTATTCAACAAACCCTTTTGTCTCAAAGCCTCTACTATTACACCCACCGAATGATCCATTTCAAGAATAGCATCTCCGCGGAATCCTAATTTGCTTTTGCCTTTGAACATAGTTCCCGGCATACGCGGCACATGTATATTATGGATTGCGTAGTAAAGAAAAAAAGGCTTGTTCTGCTTTTGGCTCCGGTCTATAAATTCAATTGCTTTTGAATTAAAGGTGTAAGCCAGTTCCTCGTCTGTCCATTCGGCGGTTTTACCGCCCTGCATATACCCGATGCGACCAATACCATTAGTGATGTGCATGTCGTGCCCCTGCGCAGGATCATTTTTCATCTTCAGCATTTCAGGATGCTCTTTGCCCAGCAATTCGTGAGCGAAAGGATGTTCATAACTCACCTCTATGGGGTCGGAAGCTTCTAATCCGGCTACAAGCTGGTTCTCCATAAAAACCGTAGGAACCCGGTCGGCGGTAGCAGGAAAAATAAATGAGTAATCAAATCCTACTTCTCTTGGCCCCGGCGTCACTTCTTTGTTCCAATCTATTGGAAAAGTTTTGCCCAGGCCCAAATGCCATTTACCCACAACACCCGTTGTGTAGCCGGCATTTTGAAACACTTTTGGTAAAGTAGTGATGTTGGTTGGTATCGTTAAATTTGCATTACCAGGTAGAATATTAGTACCTTTTTTTCTCCAGGCGTACCTTCCCGAGATTAACGAAAATCGTGAGGGAGTACAGGTAGAAGCGGTGCAATGCGCATCAGTAAAACGAATGCCGTTTTGTGCCAACCAGTCAATATGAGGCGTGGCAATAGCAGTTGCACCATAACTGCTTAAATCGCCATAACCCAGATCATCGGTATATAAGATCAATACATTAGGGCGTTGTTGTGCTTTTATGGAAATAGTCAACATCAGGAAAAGAACACAATTGAGCAGGATCTTGCTTTTCATTTGATACTTTATTTATCTGTCCATTAATAGCTCAATCCAACCGGTTGAATGCATAATGACGTTATATAATTATCTTTCAATAAAGATAAAAATTCTCCCTCGTTAAAAGTGCTCTTTTGGCAGAGATTTAAAGTGAGACTTCGGCAAACAGGAAAATTTCTTAATGTTAGACGATCATCTACAGAAAAGCACTACCCATGGCTATTCGCTAAAAGCAAACCATCGCTGTACGATGTCTCCGACTTCGTACTCCCTATGTTCTCCCGGGACTCCGTCCCGCAATATAATAACACCGCTTCAATGCCCGGCGTAACAGTAAGCAGGCACCTCGTTACCCCCTGCGGCAGTTCAATTCACATCCAGGTCATCTTTGGCTGGCAAAACAGGAAATGTATTATGCGGTTCCGTCTGGTACCAGAAAACCGTAGAGGCGATGTCATCCTGCAAGGGCAGGTATCGTCTGTCACGCGTCCAACCGAGTGCCTGAATAGTAACTTTCAAATCTTTTTCGAAACGGATAGGATCAGCGATATGCCAACGGTACAATCCAAACCTCTGTGCAACCTTATAATGACCATCTCCGCGTATCACCTGGTGAAGCCCTGCATAAGGTGTACAAAATTCAGTGTAGTTCAATTCATTTCCCCCCGCTGCATTTTTCTTCCAGGTGTCAAAATCATAAGAGCCACAGAAATAGTCTTCCGTTCCCGTTCCAACTATTGTCGCGAAATCTTTGTCGCCATCCAAATAAAATTTTATTTCCCCTTCACCCCACCATCCATTGTTATGAACACCCCATGCCATATAAGTTCCCACATATTGGCCGCGTCCTTTTATATTGTCAACCAGGGTATAAACGCTTTTATAGGGCAATGGATTTACCCTGCGGAATTGTGCATGAAAATAAGCAGCATCAGATGGCACTTCAGTCAGTATATAATCTACCTGGTAATATAAAATCATGTCTTTGTCATCAATATTCTCCATAGTGATCCTGCATTTTTTTCTAAAAGGCATAGGCCAGTAACAATTAAATGCGCTCCCGGGGTTCACACATACGGCGAGCGATTGCAAAGGAGCGTATTCACCCCATCCCATACCAAAAAAATCACCCACAGGCGCTTCAACAGATGGCAAAGTTTCTCCGTCCCAATAAAAGCGGAGGATCGAATTACGCCAGTTGCCTGTAGGGGTCATCCATATATGCTGTATAGAGCCCGGGCCTTCAATTTCTGCTACGGTAAACGTAGTATGTGCTTTGATAACTACACTCGGGCTCACTTTCCAGCCCTGTCCCAGGTCTTTTGCTGCCCATTCGCCGGTTCCCCTAGTAGCCATGCCGCCTTTGCCCTTTTCGCCGGTAAAATTTTCCGGGCTGATGGACCGTGTTTTCGCGTCAGACAACCGGTAAATATTACTCATATTCGATTCAATACCATTGAATTTACTTTGGGCAACTGCAGTAACAGAAACTACAGTGCAAAGAAACAGGCAACCAAACAATTTCTTTTTCATAATAACGAAATTTTAATTTTTATGTAAATCATATTTCTAAGCGAACATAGCTTACTACAATCCGCATACAGCAGAAGCCAAACGTGAAAATCTCACGTTTTATCGTTCACGTCCCACAATCGTTTACGGCACAATGGCCCTGACTTAACACTACCTTATTCAATAACAATGATTCGTCCTAAAAAACAATTCCTTTTTATAATTTGAAAAATATTTTTTTCCTGTACAGCCAAAAACACAATCCCCATTCGACAGCAAAAATCATAATTGCCCCAATGATGGCAATAGCAAACCCGGGCACTCCTGCAGGCGTTAATAATCCATTTGCAATAACAGCGATATACCCGCCCAACCACTTCCTTACAACAATCTCGAAGAAAATATAAATAAAGATGGAATTCATACCCACAATCACAAAAAAATCAATAAATCTCTTATGCTGCAAAATATCTATCCACCAATAGAGCAATGCCAAGCCTAACAAACACCATCCTCCGGAAACGAGGACAAAGGAAGTGGTGGCAATTTTCTTTATTACAGGCGTGATCCCTGCAGCATTCAGCAAGTAACCCAACAGTAAAACAGCTATTCCAAAAGCCGCTATCCGAATAATTTTACTTTCATTGTTTGGCAAAGTAAGCAGCCATTTACCCGCAACTGCACCCCAGATCGTATGCGCTGCCGTTGGGATACAATTGATTGCCACCCAGCCTTCGGAGTTAATTTTATTCATTAACAACAGATCAATATAATTGCCGAAATTGTGGTGATTCGTAAAAGGCTGATCAAAGCCGGATATATTTGTAAACCGGTAAAGGAAGCTGGTGAGGATCAATAAGCCCAGGCTAAAGAGCAATTGATAGCCTGTCTTCCAGCGAAAGATCAAAAAGGCGACCAGTAAAGTAAATGACATTTGAGTCAATACATTCCAAAGCTGAAAAGACAGGTGGTCTCCCCATACTCCAAAGTCCAGTACACCCCAAAAAAACAACCATCCGCTTCGTCGGATGGCCTTTAATGCTTGCTCTTTCCAAGGAACGGATTGCACAGTTTGCTTGTTTAGAGAAAAAGCCATGGACACTCCGGCAATGAACATAAACCCGGGTTGTATTAAATCCCAGAAATGCAATCCATGCCAAGGATGGTGAGAAAACTGCATCACAAGCTTATGTATTGAAGTTCCTCGCGTCATTTCAGCCAGGTACTCATATAACCTCGTACTCTCAATCATTAGCAATACCATAATAAACCCCCTGTAGAAATCCAATGAATCAAGCCTGGTTCCTTTTGCAGAGACTTTTGCCAGTTCAGTTTCACCTGAAGGGGCCCCACGTTCTAAGAGAATAGATCTATTTTTAAAGCCAGGTGGTTCATTTTTATCTGAAGCCATGATCTAAAATTTGATTATAAATTCATTCTCCAAAACGGTTCATGATATCATCTTGCAATCAATTAACTATCGAATTGATTCTAAATAAATACCGGAAAAACTCCTTACCATCTTGTTATGGAAGCCTCTGGAGATATAGATATTGAAGCCATTAAATATCAATCATCCACCGCCTGATTAACCAATATGCGGAATTTCCAATCGCTATCACCTGCAGGACCCTGAATCTGCTTCATCAATATACCGATGATCTGCTCTTTAGGATCACCAAAATACTGCGTATTAAAATACCCGCCCCAGCCGAAGGATCCCATATTACCCTGGTCGCCTTTTTCCTGACCTTTTTGAGTAGTAACCGCAAATGCTAACCCATAATAATTATCAGGGTCTTCGCCCCATAAGCTACCAATCTGGTTGCTCATAATTAGCTGAACGGTGCTGCGGCTAAGAAAACGCCTGCCATTCAATTCACCACCATTAAGATACATTTGTATGAACAGCGCGTAATCTACGGCAGTAGATGAAAGTCCGCCGCCACCCGAAAAAAAACGCCTCTCTCCTTTGACAGGATAATCCGGATCATACCAGGTCACAGGATAGCGGCTCCATTGACCATCACCTGACTTGTATTGTACAGGCACTAAACGTGAAGCTGATCCCTGAGGTAAGTAAAACCATGTATCATGCATTCCGAGAGGATCAAACAAATGTTTTTTCAGGAAAACATCAAAAGGCATCCCGGATATCACCTCAATAAAATAACCCAATACATCAAGCCCCTCACTATAGGAATATTTTTCACCCGGATTGAAATGCAACGGAAGTTTTGCCAACTTTTTCACATTTTCTTCAATTGTGATATTTTTAATTGAAAAAGCATCTGTTATACCCGCCTTCTGATATATCATTTTGAACCGGGGATCATCGTCAATTTCGCCATAACCAAGTCCTGAAGTATGTGTAAGTAGCTGACGAATAGTTATCTTCCCTTTTGCCGGTTCTGTGGTGTAGCTCGTATCCTTAGCATTAAAACTTTTTAAAACCTGCATATTGCTGAATTCGGGTATATACTTTGAAACAGGATCATCCAGTTTGAATTTACCCTCTTCCCACAACATCATTACAGCAGTGGCAGTAATAGCTTTAGTCTGGGATGCTATCCTGAAAATATCATCTCTCTTTAAGCTCCGTCCCGCCTGGTTATCTGCCATTCCAAACGCTTTATGATAAACGATTTTACCCTTCCTCGCCACCAATGCCACGATCCCCGGTATTTTATTCCCCGACACTGCTTTTATACACATGCTGTCTATCCTGCTCAAACGCTCGGAGGACATACCTACAGATTCCGGAGAGCCCTGAGACAAGGGTAATGATCTCTTTATTGAATTTGTCTGGGCATATGCGAGAACTGTTGAAAGAGAAAAAAGAATGACAAATAGCTTTTTCATTTATTTATTGATTGATTTGAGTTTGTTTTGAAATAACGGATAGCATTTTTATAATAAATTTTGTCGATCACAGCCTTAGGCAGTTGAAGTCCTCTCCCACCTGAGGTTGAATCAGTAGCGAGAAAAACCCAGTCACGAAACCAGCTCCTTCGCATATTTGCCATACGCTGCTCATCACTAATACCATGAAATTCCCCGTCCGTACCATACAATATCCGGTCCTGATATTTAATCATAAAATCGCGCACCTGCTCCCGGTTAACAAGCGAAAAATACTTTAGGTAATACATTCTTGCTGCGAGATCTACCTTCAGATTTGGAAAACGCTCAAAGCATTTTGAAAGCTCATCAAGGTTCCATTCAAGGCTTCCCATATGCGCGCCTATAAATTCAAGATTAAGATGCTTCTCAAGAACATTATCCCTGGCGTTGATCTGATCTTCATAGGATGGCATATCCGGATGCAGGTACATATAATACTGAGGATGGTTACTAAAGTATTTTACATTTGAAGGATCAATCATTTTATCTTCCGGGAGCCAGCTGTCTTTTGGATCTCCCAAATGACCTATCACCGGGATTTTATTTTTCTCAAGAAAGGTAAATATGGGTTCAAACTTTGGATCGTCAATCATTACATACCTGCCGTTTGCATCCTTTAATTCCATACCTATGTTTTTCCAGATTTTAATTCCAAACGCACCCGCACTTATAAGTTCTTTAATATATTCAATGGTCTTAGCGGTAAAATCAGGCTCTGAAAAATTTTTAGTGGAGAAAGCACCAAAAAAAGTATAATCTTTTGGAAATGACTGTTTGATAAACCTGCAAATCTCAAGTTGTTCATAAATGGAATATTCACCTTCCCAAATGGGATTAACCAGCTTAAAGTTTAGGGATACCGCAAATTCCATATAACGCTTATCCTTACTGAGCATGTGAAAATGTCCGTCTATCTTGGGCACTTTTTCAAAGTCAGCCGCCGTATAATAGATTTCTCTTTTTTGGCGGGGTATTGTACCAAGCAGGAAAGATACCAGCACAACTAACGGAATCAACCTTTTCATCGCTGATCTTTTTAGTTATCAATACATTAAAAAGCTAAGGCGCCATAATATCACCTGATGACACAGCCACTTTATGCTGTACGCTTTCAATATCCGGTTTAATATTGATGCTAAAAGGGGGCTGCACATACCAATAGGAAGTGAGCGCATAATTAATATATGTGGGAGCCCAATGCCACAGCTCCATATTGCTGAGGATTGATGTGCTGAATGGAATGGCATCCAATGACCTGATACGCGAGTTGACAGTTAGTCCGCCTCTATTGGTATTCCCCTCATTTCCTTTTCCTTCGGGCTGGGATATGAAAGGATTGGAAAATGGCTCCGGCCGTGCAAAAGCATAGCCGTAATAATCTTCGGTACCTGTACCGAAATGGGAGGGGAATGATTCTCCATCAACAAATATTTTTTCATCTCCTTCTCCCCACCATTGGTATGAGGTATTGAAAAGGGTGATTGCATCGCCCACATAAAGCCCTTTACCCTTAATATTAATAAAGTTGAGATCGAAGTGAGCTCCTTCTTCATCCCGGGTATAAATGCGACGGTATTCATGCCATGAAGAACCGAAATACATGCTCTTATTATTCCATTTATACCGTGTAAGCCCCGCTAAACCTTTAATACTGATTTCCTGGTTGCCATAATTGAAAATGGTAAATACGCATTCGTCCCTGTAAGGCATAATCCAAAATGAACTCATTCTTCCATTTAGCTCCCTTTGATTCATCCAGGTTTTGTTAGGATTAAGACTATACCCTGATCCAAAGAATTCCCCTACAGGAACCCAAATTGTCTGGTATCCGTCAAAGGAGGCTTTTAATACAGTTGACCGAAGGGCCTGTGGAGCATCAGAAGCCTCTATTTCAATAACCAGTTCGTTTACAGCCCGGTGTTTTTGGGTGAATTTTACGACAAGCGAATCTCCCGGCATGAGCATCTTTTCAAATTCTTTTGTATCATCCCGGGCTACCTGGTTTTTCAATAATTCTTCACCGGCCTTTTCTAAAAGGGTCTTGCATTTATTGAGGGCGCTTATAGAAAAAGATTCAACCTTTATCCCCTTTTTGTAAGTACGGTAATTAATGTTATAAAATACGTCAGGGAAATAATGACCCCGGGGTATTTTCACCCCTTCTATTTCATATAGCAGAACCAGGGCATCACATTCGTAAGTAATTTTACAATGACGGGAATAGGGAATAGGGGCATAAAGGTTGTGGTCATAATCTCTGCCACTGTCTTGCAAAGGGGCACCGGCCTGAACAGAGCTTGAAAGAGGGTAGCCGGCCAGGAGGTTACCGCTAAGCAGCTCGTCAGGAGCACCTTGCATTACGGGAATCGTATCATGGTCAATATAAATTCTTATGGTTCCGTATTGTGCCTTATAAAAGGTCATCCACCATCTTACAATCGCGCCCGGCCCGTTCACATCAAGCATAACAAATTCGCGTCTTCCGGAATTTTCTTCAACTCTTAAAAAGTGAGACATGTCGTTGTTGGCAAACCATCCTGCAGAATCAGGTGATACTGATTCACGGTTATAGCTGCTGGACTGATGAAGTGTATAGGAACTACCCGGAAGATAAGTCAGGTTATTCCGTTCGGTCATTTCATTAATTAAGGACTCTAACGTTATTTTATACGTGCAGCTTCCACACAGGGTTGAAACGATCAGTCCTATGAATCCTGCTGAAAATATTGCTTTTATTGACATTTTTTTTAGATATGGGGGGCTCCCTAACAGGCGGGCTGTTTCTCTTAAGAACAAACCCGGCTATAAATAAAGGAATAATTTTTTAATGCTTATGATCTGTATCTTATTGCCATCCGGGATTCTGTACTAAATTATTATTCAGTGTCAGCTCATCGGATGGAATTGGCGACAGGTAATCCCGCACCGGGCTAAAATTATATCCGCCGGGCAGGAATACCTGGTAGGGGTCAACAAACCCATCATCATCTACAAACAAATTATTACCGATAATGATAGTTGGGTTCCCCGTGGCGTCCTTATATGCTCCTTCCAGATCAGAACCAATATATTTCACACCTTTAGGCCGTTTATTTATGATAAGCTGATCTGCTTTCCAGCGGGCAAGATCGTCCCATCTTCTTCCTTCAAATGCCATCTCTACTCTTCTCTCCCTTCTGATTTCGTTAATAACAGGAGACAGATCCGGAAAATCCCAGGCAGGATCAGTGGTTATATTATTAACATCAAGATGAGCAAAATTCACCCTGTCGCGAAGCAAATTAATTGACACATCAGCATCTGTTTGAGTGAATGTTCCCAATTCTGCTTTAGCTTCGGCATAAATCAATAATACTTCAGCATAACGAAAAATTATAGAACCTGTAGTGCCGATGTTTTCTGCAGTTTGTTGTGCATATTCATTATTAATTCCTTTGCGAAGGCCATAGCCGGTTGTACTTCTGAAAGGCCCGCTGGCATTCAGAGTGGGAAGACCATACTCCAGAAAAGATCCACCGGGCCCATTGATTGTAGTCCGGTCTCCTTTCT
Organism: uncultured Terrimonas sp.; assembly: GCA_964599035.1. GTDB lineage: Bacteria > Bacteroidota > Bacteroidia > Chitinophagales > Chitinophagaceae > Agriterribacter. Next base: position 75,807 of record CAZREP010000001.1, read on the forward strand.
TATATATTGTCTGCACAAGACGCGGATCCCGATTGGTAAACTCATCTGTCAAAGAACCATACCCCCTGAAAACAGGACTCACAGCAATTGGTTTCCCGTCTGTACACAGATAGCTATCTATAAAACTCTTCGTAGCACCGGTATTTCCTCCTCCTGCCGACAAGCTTCGAGAAACGTTATTGGTGATTTGAAGTGACAGATCAAATTTTTTCCAGAGTAACACCTCCGGATTTCCCGAATAATTGACCTGGTTGAAAAGAGACCTGTACTCCTGTCCGGCAGGGCCTTTGTAAATATGATAAGCATTCAGATCCATGAGCTGCTTCGCGGTTTCTGATGCTTTTTGAAGATAGGCAGAGCCATCTGAATTCAAAACGCCAAATACACCATCTTTATGGTATTTCTCCCATGTGCCTTCGTACAGACAAACACGTGCCTTTAACAGCATAGCAATGTGTTTATTTATTCTAAATGGATTGGCTTCTCCTGCATCCTTTAAATAATGAATGGCTACATCCAGATCTGCCAAAATAGAATCAATTACTATGTTGCGGCGGGTACGGGGAAACATCAATGGTTCTGAATTGGTGGTCAGGGGTTGGGATACCCAGGGCACATCCCCAAATTTTTTCACCTTTTCAAAATACAGGAACGCCCTGAAGAACCGAACTTCCCCTATATAATGGTTTATTTCGCCCGCTGCTCCCACAGCTCCGTCACAATGCGCTAAAAAATAATTCGCCTGCCTTATATCTGACCATGTCCAGTCGCCTTCAATTGCGGAAGACGGAACTTTTCGTACACCTGCCAGTCTCATATCGAAAGAGCCGGGCGCCATGTTATCACTGTTCTGATCAATCATGATGGTATAAATGTAATCGCGGTCTGCAGGAAGAAGAGGATAAAACCGGTTAGCATAAAGCTGAAGATCTTCAACGCTTTTGAAAAAAGATTCAGAAGTGATTTGATCCAAAGGACCTCTATTAAGAAAGTCTTTATTGCATGAAGCGGCCAGGAAATATCCTAAAAAAAGCAACAAAATGGTACACCGTTTGGCTGATGTAGTTATATATGATCTCATAATTCAATTCATTTAAAAGGTTATATTAACACCTGTAGAAACAGTCTTTTGTATCGGATAAGTCTGACCGGATCCCCAATATCCAAAAGTGCCTTCGGGGTCAAAGCTTTTGGCCAATCTGGTAAACGTCAATATGTTTTCACCGGTAGCAAAGACTTTGAGGTTTTTAATAAACGCTTTTTTTGTCAGAAACGCGGGAAAGCTGTAGTGCACACGTAAAGATTTCAATCGCAGGTAAGATCCATCCTGGAGATATCTCGTTTGTACCTGTTGGTTTTTCACCCCTTTTCTTAAGTATGGAGTGGGAAACCAGGCAGTAGGATTTTCCGGGGTCCAATAATCCAGGTGTTGCTCAAAAACAGTGGCTTGCCATATACCTCCCGAAGCTCCCCAAAATTCGGCGCCTGTCAGCCATAAATCTCTTTTACCAATGCCCTGCAATATCATATTTAAACCTATTCCTTTCCAGGAAGTGTTTAAAAGAAAACTATAAGAATATCTTGGAGTGGAATTGCCTATGATCATCAAATCACCGGAACTGCTGACCGTATTCATTCCGATATCGATTTTTCCATCTCCATTCAGGTCTGCATAATGTACATCACCTCCACGCCATGTTTCTCTTGACAGGTAGGACTGATCCACTTTTTTTGCATCTTCATCCGATTGAAATAATCCAACTGTCTGGTAGCCCCATATTTCACCTAAAGTTTTACCCTTATAGAAAGGCGCACTTAGAATTCCCTGGGGATTATAATAGTCCAGCACCTTACTCAAATTGTCGGAAAGCATGAAAGCCACACTATAATGCAGTTGTTGAATCTGGTCCTGCCACTTAAGCGATACTTCAAATCCGTTTGTTCTTAAAGTTGCATTATTGGTTTGTGGTACGGGAGTTCCCAGCAGCGCAGGAAGGGCTTCAACCGGCCCAAGCATATCCAAAGTCTTTCTGGTATAATAATCAAAGGATCCTGTTAACCTGTTATTTAAAAAACCCATTTCTATACCAAAGTTGACGGTATTCACTTTTTCCCAGGTCAGATCCGGGCTTGAAATCCCGGGCATTCCGGCATAGTTTGGCCGGCCATTATCTAAAACATAGGCTAACCTGGTGGCAATCGGTAATGATTCTATATACAAATAATTGGCAACATCCTGATTTCCCAGGGACCCGTAGGATGCCCTGAATTTCATAAAATTAATGTGTTTGGATAGCGGCTCAAAAAATCGTTCTTTTGAGATAACATATGCTACTGATGCGGAAGGGAAATTCCCAAAACGTTTGCCGCTGGCGAATTTAGAAGTGCCGTCACGGCGTACCGAAAGCTCAAGCAAATATTTGTCATTAAGACCGTAGTTCAGCCGCCCAAAATAACTTTGCGTAGCCCAGTGTCCCTCATTGCCGGAGGCATATTCTCTTCCTGTAGCGGTACTCATAGAGGGTACATTGTCTGTTATTAAGTCGTCCTTTCTTGAAGAAGCCGAAGTATAGTTTACTACTTCCTGTTCATACCCCGCCAGCAGGGTAAATTCATGAATACCTGCCTTTTTATTAAAGTTGACATAAACGTTCGGTGAGTTATAAACCTCCTCTGAATTTCCTTTTATAATGGAGTTATTGGGTTCCAGGTATGCCTCCTCACCTGTAGCAAGAAGAGCTTTCAATTTAGAGTTATGTTGGGATAAATTCTCTGAGCTTTTTCTATACCGGTAATTGGCATGTATAACAAGCCCCTTCATAAGCTCGATTTCCAAACCGGGAGTTATATAAAGTTGGGTATTCTCAGTCTTACGGCGCCCGCCTTCTTTAAGCCATATCTGCTCCATCTCATAAAACAGGGTACCATCAGGTGCATATACTCCATTGGTAGGCCAACGCCGAAAAATATTATGATACCATAAATCAGTATTATAGCTTGGTCCGTTCAGTTCAGAATTATTATACTGGGTCTGGAAATTGGCCCGCAGCCAGCTATTTATCCGGGTATTTATTTTAGCGTTTAAATTATTCCGTACATATTTATCATCGCCCCATTTTATCAGCCCTTTTTGATTAAAAGTAGCACCGGAAATATAAAACTGGGTTTTTTCGTTGCCGCCACTTACACTAATACTGTGGGTAGATTTTGGCGCCCACCGCCTGTATTCCTCTTTATACCAATCAGTATTTGCCCAGGAATCCTGGTATGATTTCCAGAACATCGGCGCCACATCGTAGGGCTCTGTCCAATCCTTTAGTTCACCAGCCTGGTATTTTTTCATTTTTTCAATAGTCTCTTCCGAAAATATCGGTGAATCACCATCATTGACAGAAGCAAGATTAAAATACCCCGCCCATGCAACAGAATTAACTATTTTAGGCAGCGCTACAGGATCAGAAAAGGAGAGGTTATTTGAATAATTTATGGAAGTGCCATTTGTTGATCCTTTTTTAGTGGTAACGAGTATAACGCCAAATGCTGCCCGTGCTCCATAAATAGCAGACGCGGAAGCATCTTTCAGTATGGAAATACTTTCAATATCAGAAGGATTAATTCTATAAAGATCTCCTTCAATCCCGTCTATTAAGATATAAGGCGTTCCCCCGGATCCATTTATAGATCCTATACCCCTGATATTAAGATTATGTTTTGCCCCGGGTTCACCTCCTTCATTACCAACAGAAAGATTAAGATTAGGGGCCAGTCCCTGCAAAGCCTCAATGGCATTATTGACAGGACGATCTTCGATATCTTTTGAAGTCACTACATCTACAGCCCCCGAAAGGTTTATCTTCTTCTGCGTTCCATATCCCACTACCACCACTTCATTTAAACCTGCATTAGCTGCTTTTAAAGTAATCCGGAGGTCTGTTTCTTTCGCTACCAGTATTTGCCTGGTTTCAAAACCAACAAATGAGATCTCGAGGCGATCGCCTGTATTTGCCTCGATGGTAAATACCCCCTCTCCGTCAGCAATAGCAGTTTTATTGGCTCCTTTTACGCTCACACTTGCGCCCGGCAGCACATTTCCCTGTTCATCGGTAATCCTACCCCTGATGGTTACAGGAGGAATTTCGACAGGGACAGTTTCCGGCATTACTGCAACACGATACCCGCTCAGCACGGTTTTTTTGCTGATCACAATGGTCTTTTCTTCAATAGTATAATCAAGACCTTTGCCGGATAATGCCTTGTCAAGCGTTTCCTCAATGGTAGCCTGATGTACGTCAATAGTGACCTTACCCACATCTTCGAGTATCCTGTAATTGTAAAAAACAGCATACCCGGATTGTTTCCGGATCTCGGAAAACACCTTTTTAAGGGAAACATCCTTTCCTGAATAAGTGATACTTTGTGCATTGCCTTCAGCACCCGCCTGCAGGCATGCAATGAGCAAAACAAAGGCAGTAAGTTTCATCCGTAGCAATACTTTTTTATTCGTTATCAAGTGAACGCCTGCCTGAAGTAACTGTTCCGAAAACAATTTTCTCATTTTACGGACCTGGTTGATCACATGCAGCGTTTGGTTAATAGCAGTGCCCCATAAAGGAACTGACCGATGATCTCTGAAATGCATAACTTTGCTTTAGTTTGGGTTATATAATAGCTGTTCCCGGTTTCCGGGAAAGTAATTAGCCTTACTTCGGGTTAACCCAAACTCTTTCCCATTCCAGGGATCGATGCCGGGAAGCGCTTCCAACACTTCCCGGCTTTTTTTGGATTGACCAATATATGTTTGTTATTATTACTCCAATACAATAACCCTGCGACCTTCCACCCTGAACTTCACCCCGCTTTTTTCAAGCACGTTTAATACACTCGATAGTTTAGCATTTCGTTGTATATCGCCTCCAAAAAGTTCGTTGGGTATTTTACCATCCTCGTATTCCACATCAATGTCGTACCACCGCGCTATCTGGTTCATTACTGTTTTAACACCTGCCCTGTCAAAAGTAAAAAAGCCGTTTTTCCAGGCGATCTCTGCATCTACATTTACGTCTTTTGTTACTTTGATCGGACCACCGTTAACAACCTGCGACTGGTAGCCCGGCTGTAAAACAGCTTCCTCCTTACTATTTTTCACTTTTACCCGACCTTCTATGAGTGTGGTTTTAACAGCAGCTTCATCGTTATAGGCATTAATATTAAAATGTGTGCCCAGCACCTCAATTTCACCACCATCTCCCGACGGCGTATTGACCTGCACAATAAAAGGAACTTTTTTCTCCGTCTTATTCACTTTCTGTGTAAGATGAGCCACTTCAAAATATACTTCCCCGGATATTTCCACTTTTCTTTCCGTCTTTGAAAAAAAGGCAGGATAACGGATAGAAGACATGGCATTCAGCCAGACTTTGGTACCATCGGCCAACACCAGCTGAAACTGCCGTCCCCGGGGCGTTGAAAGGGTATTGTATTGCAAATCATTCCCGGGACTTTTTTTCCCGTCATACACGATCTCTCCGTCACGGCTGATCACGTTCGTAGTTCCCTGAACAGCGATGGTATCATGCCCGATATTGTCAAGCAGGATTTTTTGCCCGTTATTTAAGGTAAGCACTGCACCGCTGGTGCCGGGGTCAATATCATTTTCCGCCAATTGAAGCGTACCGGTCGCTGCACCTGTTTTCGCCTTTCCGCCCCATTTGAGGTAACCGGCCGAAACGACGAAAAAGATCACCGCTGCCGCAGCCGCCCAACGTTTCCACCCGCTCAATACCCTTATTTTGGAACCTGTTTGTTCTCCTGTGGTATCCGACGCCAGTATCCGGGCTATCATCCTTTCTCTACTATCAATAGTGTATTTTTCCAGGTCTGGTGTTTGGTATGCTGCCAGCAATGATTCTATTTCGTGCGCAGCTTCACCATTATTATACCGCTGCAGCAGCCCTTTTAATTCATCCAGTTCATCCATAGAACCTTCCCGTTCAACTGCCCTTCGCAGCAGGTATTCCAACCGGTTTATATCCACATGTTAATTTTTAAAAAAGGTAATAAGGTGATTTTGTTTAATGAATTATGCATGTTATTAAGGGAATAAGGTTTTTGAATTGCTTTAATACCCGGCGTATATCCATTGTTTTGCGGGCACATGCCTGCTCCAATTTGAAATACACTCATCAATCTGAACAAGACTCCCTTATACCGTAGTAGACTCGCCAGTAACAGAATAGTACCTATTTCAATAAAAAAAAATACCCAAAGGGATAATAACATCTAATAGTAAGCCATACCCTGCTTTTGACAGCGCATCGCGAATATTTTTCAGCGCGCGGGTGAGGGTATTCTTAACCGTGCTTTCAGAAAGCCCTAATTGAACCGCTATTTCCCCCGGTTTCAACCCCATTTCACGACTAAGGAGGTATATTTTCTTCTGCTGCTTAGGTAATTTTTCAATCGTTTGCTTTACCAATCCTGAAAGTATCATAAACCGGGTTACCTGCTCAGGTTCGTATTGAACGGGCTCCGGAGCGGCAACCTGCAACTGCCCAACCAGCTTTTGATGTGTTTTTATATTCCGCAGATAAGTAAACCCAATATTATAGGCGATATGGAGCAGCCAGGACCGGAAACGCTCAATCCCGGGAAGTTTATCGCGATGCAGCCATACCCGCAAAAAAGTTTCCTGCACCAGGTCGTCTGTAGCAGTTACTGATTTTGTGATTGAATACAAATTTTTCCTGACCAGTTCTGCATATTGATGAAAGAGCTCCCGAAAGGCTGCTTCATCTCCTTCCGCAATCTTCAATTGTAATTCCTTCTCAGTATAGGGACCCGGGATATTCAAATTGTAAAATTTAGATTTGCATCGAATATATGAATAACATCTTCCCTTATTTAGAATTATAAATTTAAACGCTTTTTTCAGAAAACATTACAGCCCCCGCTGCGAAGGCCGCCTTTGCAGGTTCTACAAGTGATCGTATGTTATAAGCGGATATGGTTCACTGCACCTGCTGCAGGTGGGGGTAGAAAGGCCGGATGAAGAAAAGCTGAGTCATATTACCGTTACGCTGGGTAGGCAAGAAATAGCTGCCGGGTTTCAGCAGGAGGGGAAATCTGTGCTTATACAACTAAGTAGGGATTGCTGTTTAAGGCTTGCTGTTTAACATATTTTATTAAGCCACGAATACCCGAATGCGCCCGCGGCGTACTCGTATATCGAGTTAGTATGATTGTATTTTATGCCCGATAACCGCAGGCATTTTAAATAATCCTCACAAAAGTCTTATATGAATTCACACTAAATATTCGTACATTCTGTACAACTTCTTAGGAAGGTACTGATAATGAGACTGTTGAAAAATATCAGCGGTCTCCTTTTGGGTTAGCTTCAACTTTGTTACTTGTCGTTTTAGATTTTTGATTTGCTGATTTTTTATTCTTCTTCCTTTTGCTCGTGCAAAAGGAAGGC
>CAZREP010000002.1:0-80763 GCA_964599035.1 uncultured Terrimonas sp.
TAATTTTGACTTCTAATGATTAATAGAACATTGCAGGTGTGTGAATTATTGTGTTTGTGAGCATTTGAGCATTTTTCTTGTTTTCCAGGAATGGAATATATGCATCCGATAAAACACACTTTTTACGTATTCAGATAAAGCATTTGAAAAGCGGTAAACTTTACCTGTAAAATCAATTTATCAAAAGAACTCAAACATGAACTTCAAAATAAGTACCAAGGAAAAATTTCATGTCATATCGCTGAATGAACCTTTATTCTCTGCTAATATGACAGATAAACTACGTGATTTGTTTAGTGAAGTTACACAAAATGGTGTTAAACATATTATTCTGAACCTGGAAACAGTTCAGGATATAGAACCGCCGGCAGCGGAGTTCCTGGTAAAAGAGCAGGAACGGGCCAGGTCAGCGGACCGTTCTTTTGTAATATGCGAAATGCAGCCATCCGTAAAAGAGCTGTTCAGGAAGCAGGATATATCGGATCTCCTTAATTCAACTCCTACGGAAAGTGAAGCCTGGGATATCGTACAGATGGAAGAAATAGAACGCGAATTGCTGGGAGGAGAGGAGAGCTGACCGGGTGTTACCAGCCTACCCTGTTTCATCGTAGATGAAAATACTATGTTTTGCTAAGTTATCAGCCTGAAATTGAGCACTTCATTTCAATGCTAATGCATTTTCCTATGTAGGGATTGCTGTTTAACAGGCTCGCATTTTTTTTATGCCACGAATGCGCGAATACGCCGTAGGCGCATTCGTATATCGAGTTAGTATTATTGTATTTTATGCCCGATAACTGCAGGCATTTTCAAATAATTCTCACAAAAGCCTTGCAGCAATGAAGCTGTCAGATCAAATCTTATCTCCAAAAGCACACAGTCTTCTTAATATTTTCACGAATGCTGACTAAATATTCGTGCATTCGTGGCATTTTTACCCCAAATCCATGAGGTTCCTTCAGTTATTCAGCACCCTCTATGTATCTATGTGGTTAAAGAATAGTTTAAAGAAGTTCTATGAAAGATGTATAAAAAATACCCTTTTGAAATTGTTTTTCCTGCTTCCTATTAATAAGAAAATACCTGTGTGTACAGGGTAGGTGTTACCAGCGCAGGAGCTCCATATGCGGTCACTCATTCAGAAATGATCGTATTTGAAAATAAAATATTCAAACTTATTTTTGATCATCCCTCATTTACACGCTTTGAAGCAGTATATTGTCGCCATTTTTCAATAACAGCCTGCATATCAACGGGTATTTCGCTATCAAAAAGCATAGTTTCACCGGAAGTCGGATGAATGAATCCCAGGCTTTTAGCGTGTAGCGCCTGGCGGGGGCAGAGCGCAAAGCAGTTTTCTACAAACTGCCTGTATTTCGAAAAAACAGTGCCTTTAACAATTTTATCTCCCCCATAGGTTTCATCGTTGAACAGGGGATGACCGGCATATTTCATGTGTACCCTGATCTGGTGAGTACGCCCGGTTTCAAGGCGGCATTCAACCAGGCTTACATACCCGAAGCGCTCCAGCACGCTGAAATGGGTAACCGCTTCTTTACCATGTTCTCCTTCGGGGAAAACATCCATCACTTTCCTGTACCGCTGGTGACGCCCTATGTGCGCCGTAATGGTGCCACCATCCTCTGCAAAGTCGCCCCATACCAGCGCGATATACCTCCTGTGTACCGTATGTTCGGCAAATTGTTTCGCAAGCCTTAACGAAGCGGTTTCATTTTTAGCCAGCACCAGCAGGCCGGTAGTGTTTTTATCAATCCGGTGCACCAGTCCGAAGCGTGGAAGCTCGGTTTCCGACAGACCAGGCTGTTGTTGTTTTAAATGCCACGATATGCCGTTCACTAATGTACCCGTATAGTTGCCTGAACCGGGGTGCACCACCATGCCCGCTGGCTTGTAAAGAACGATAATATCATCGTCTTCATACCTGATATCCAGGGGGATCTGTTCGGGGATGATCTCGGTTAATTCGGGAGCCGTATCCGAATACATGACAATGCGATCCCCGGGACGCACTTTGTAGTTAGATTTTACCGGCTGGTCGTTCACCAGCACCAGCTTTTTTTCAATACCCTGCTGCACTTTATTACGGGTACCGCCTTCTATGCGGGCAATAAGGAATTTATCAATGCGAACCGGCTCCTGGCCTTTATCTACGGTAAAAGACATCCGCTCATAGCGGGGTTCGTCATTATCGTCCTCTTCCTGCTCCTGTTCCCATTCCGGTTCTTTATCCATTGCCTCTGTGCATTTTTTAGCAAAGATAACAGTTGGGAGCCAGGTTGCAGGTTACAAGGTGCAGGTTGCAGGGAAATGGTGATACTCGCAACCTCATACATGAGACCTGACCTCAAGCACTAAGAACCAAACGACAAGAACCAAATAAACTTCAAATTCGAAGAATGAAGCTCTAAATCCGAAGGGATACCCTGAAACCTGCGGACTCACCTCACACCTCATTCCTGAAACCTGATACTTCGTACGACCATTACTTTAAATGAAATACCTTTGCGGTATGCAGGAGGTTTTTTTTATAGACTTGGGGACTATAGCATACAAAGACGCATGGGATTACCAGGAGGCATTGCTGCAAAAAAATGTGCAGGCAAAGGCAAGTGCCAAAAGCAATATATCCTATTCTTCTACCGGAGCTGTTTTTGAAGCGGATGCGGGTACGCACCATCATCTGCTTTTGTGTGAACATCCCCCCGTATATACTTTAGGTAAAAGCGGACATGTGGAAAATGTGCTCATCAGCGAAGCAGAACGTAGCCGGAAAGGCATTGAATATTACCAAACCAACAGGGGAGGGGATATAACCTTTCACGGCCCCGGGCAGATCGTTGGCTATCCTATTCTTGACCTGGAGAAGTATTATACCGACATCGGTAAATATCTCCGGAATCTCGAAGAGGTGATCATCTGCACCTTACGGCATTATGGTATAAAAGGGGAGCGTTCACCCGGCGAAACGGGGGTATGGATAGACCCTTCCGTGAAAGGGCAGGAAAGAAAGATATGCGCTATGGGCGTACGCTGCAGCAGATGGGTGACCATGCATGGTTTTGCGTTGAATGTAAATACCAGCCTCAACTATTTTAATTATATCATTCCCTGTGGTATTGCCAACAAGCAGGTGACTTCTGTTGAAAAAGAGCTGGGGTATGACCCCGGCACCGCATCTGTAAAAGAAACCCTGAAAGCCTGTTTTGAAGAAGTATTTGATTGTACGCTTGTTGAGAGAATAGTGAAGATGAAGATGTGAAAATGTGGAAGTGTGAGAATGAATGGAAGAAAGGGTGGTTCCTGGTTTTACAGTTTATTGTTTTCGTTTGTCGTTGCGTATGCTGAGGAGTGAAGTTATTCTGCTGATAGCCGACGGCTGAAAGCTGATGAGACGTGAGACGACAGACGTGAGATTCGTTATTGCCCATTGCCTATTCGCTTTAAGGCACCCTTACCTTGTTCTTTTCTTTGAGGATGCCATCTTCAAAGAATTCGAAGTTAAACCAGCCTGCATGCAGGAAGTTGGATTTATCCACGGTAAAAATATGTTCTTTGATCGTATTGATCTCGAAAAGGGAGGCACCGGTATCTTCATAAAACCTGATTTTGAAATTGCCCAGCCTTCCGGGTGGAAGCACAATGGTAATGTCGCCATCCGGATTTGTAAAAACGAATCCTGAAGGAGTGTATGTTTGGGGTCTTGCCATGTTCAGGTCGCCTGCTTTCAGTCCATCGCTCCTCTTTTTTCCGGAAGCCGGAGCGGTAGATTGTAACGGGTATGCCTTACCGGATGATTCTACGGCAGTGACATTCGGTTCTTCTGCTATATCGCTGCCTGCCGATTTTGGCGGGGCTGAACCTGTGCTTACTGCTTCCTTGTTTTGGGCTGGTTTTGCGTTTCCTGTTGCTGCAACGGACTGAATATATTTTTGTGGTTTCTGCGCTTTGCTGAAGATATACGCTCCATTGTCGAGCAGGATATATAATTTATAGTAGGAGGAAACATCGGGAGCGTTATTGTCGAGAAACCCGTTGGTTACCGATGAAGGATCCGGCAGCGTGAGAATGGTTTTGAAGCCTTTTAAGCTGTCGGGAGAGCGCTGGATGCTTAACTGCTTTATTACAGGAAAGTTGTTGACCCAGCTCAGGATCACTTTACCGTTCCTGTTTACAACGGTAAAACGGGGGAGGGTGTCCTGGGCCCGAAGCATACAGCCATATGAAATAAGCACGAAATAAATAATGATCCGGAAAACAATCTTCATAGTATGATAGGTGTCAAAAACAGTAACGCTGAAACCACTGCAACAAAGATAATGCTACACTTATATATTAAAATACTAAAACGCCGGCAGTAAGCGACCTGTTGCCCTGTAATCCGCCGCTATGGACGGCCAGAATGCTGGAGTGCGGGGGGAAAAAATCTTTTCCCGCCAGATCGAATATACCATACATCATTTTGGCCGTGTACACAAAGTCTAGTGGAACGTTTGAGGTATGGTAAAACGTATTCATAAAAGTTATTAATTCCGGGGTATATTTTGCGAACCCGCCGAAATGATAGTCATGTATCAGGCAAAACCTGTCAGGCAGGGGTTTATTAATTAAATATTGGATTTCATCTTTCAGGCTAAAGTTGTTCTTCATGGAACTGATGCCAACCACCTGCTGATGAGGACGCATTGCATGCAAAAGTCCTGCTACTGTTGTACCCGTTCCAATGGCTGAAACAATATGTGTATAGTTTTCCACATCTGTAGTACGCAATATATCCGCTGCGCCCTGCGTGCCCAGAGGCCCGTATCCCCCCTCGGGAATAATATATACTTCCCCAAACTGCTTTCCAAATTTTTCGTATGATGTATTTCTTTTTACTGCACTGTATTCATTACGGGATAAAAAAACGAGCTGCATGCCGTGGGCAGCTGCTTCCTGAAGGGTATTCGACCATTGTTGCGGCTCTTCTCCCCTGATAACGCCAATGGCTTTAAATCCGTATTCTTTTGCGGTATACGCTGTAGCAGCTATATGATTGGAATAGGCGCCGCCGAAGGTAAGCAGCGACTGAAATCCTTTGTGGACCGCATCCTGCATATAATATTGAAGCTTGAACCATTTATTACCGGAAACAGTGGGATGGATTTGATCGAGCCGGAGTATGTGGAGCTGAATGTTTTTTTGAAAGGTGAGTGCATTTTCAACCGGGGTTAAGAATATTTTGTTTAGCTGCATCTTTCGTAAAACTATCGCTTGCTTTTACAAAACAGGGTAGTCCCCCAATGTTTCACTCTTTTATGGTACAGAACAGTGGCACAAAACAATAATAGAGGGTATAAATGTGCCATGCAACGGATGTGCGGTTATTTGTCGAGGGTAGCCGCTGCCGAAAGATATTCTCCGTTTAACCTCGCGATATTATCAACGGAAATTTCTTTGGGGCAAACTGCTTCGCAGGCTTCCGTCATGGTGCATGAGCCAAAGCCCTCCTTGTCCATTTGCTCTATCATATTGAGCACCCTGGTCCTTTTTTCCGGCGCCCCCTGTGGCAGTAAAGCCAGGTGGGCAACCTTGGCAGATACGAAAAGCATAGCTGAGCTGTTTTTACAGGCTGCCACACAGGCCCCGCATCCAATGCAGGCAGCGGCGGCAAAGGACTGGTCTGCTTTTTCCTTCTCCACGGGAATGGCATTACCGTCTACAGCGTTTCCGGTATTCACCGAAATATAGCCGCCTGCCTGTATGATCCGGTCGAAGGCCCGGCGATCTACGACCAGGTCTTTAATAACGGGAAAGGCATTAGCGCGCCACGGCTCCACTACAATGGTATCACCGTCTTTAAAAGCCCGCATGTGTAGCTGACAGGTGGTGGTGCCATGCCATGGGCCATGGGGGCGACCGTTGATGTACATTGAACACATGCCGCAAATGCCTTCACGACAGTCGTGGTCGAAAGCAATCGGCTCCCTGTTCTCCTCGATCAGCTTTTCGTTCAGTACATCGAACATTTCCAGGAACGACATTTCGGAAGAAATATCCTTTACCTCGTAGGTCTCAAAATGCCCTCTTTCGTTTTGATTCTTTTGTTTCCACACCTTTAAGGTGAGGTTCATGGTATAATGATCCATAGTAAATATGAAAATGTGATAATGTGATAAATGTGTAAATAATACTACACATATCACTAAAATAATATAATAAGATGAAAATGATGAATAACAGAACGCGTCCTCTTATCTACATGATCATCAATCTTAGTTCATATACTAATACACAGCTATTGATCCGGGCAATATTACTTTCATAAACCTGCCTTTACTTGAAAGTATTATTTTGGATATAATACGGATCAATTCCTCTGCCAGATGTTTTAAAGAACTGTTTTTCGGATAACTTCCGCTCCGCTCGCAGAGTATTAACCAATAAAGAGTTTCATTGGCTTCCTTTACGGCTACCTTCATTTTATGAATAAAATCCATTCTGCTTTCAGCATGCTGTGCCTCAAATACATTTGCTCCTACTGAAGTACCACTCTTTAGCAGCTGGTTAGCGATGATAAATTTTTTATCTGCTTCAAGCAATTCACAGAACTTAATGATATTAACCGAAAAATCCAATGATTTTTCAACGACGATATTTTTGTGTTCCATAAAAGTTAGCGTTTATTGGTTAAAACAAAGTATTAAGGTGTAATTATACCTTGTGCTTACCCTGTTCTAAATAACTTCCTCATTCTCTCATTCCCCACATTTCCACATTCTCACATTTATCACATTCCCACATTATTTATAATTTCTCTGCGTCGGCTTAGCCAGTTCAAATTCCAGTGCCTCTTTATGCAGCGCCCAGTTGTGCTCTTCTTTATACTCCCAGGCGGATACATGCAGGAATTGATCATCATGCCGCAGGGCTTCTCCTTCTTCGGTCTGGCTTTCTTCGCGGAAATGACCGCCACAGCTTTCGGCTCTATCCAGGGCGTCTATGCACATCAGCTCACCCAGGTCCATGAAGTCCGCTACCCGGTTGGCTTTGTCTAATTCGGGGTTCATCTCATTAATGGCGCCGGGTATTCTTACATCGCTCCAGAACTCTTTTTTCAGCGCCCTGATCTCTTCTATCGCTTCGCTCAATCCTTTTGCATTGCGCGACATGCCGCATTTTTCCCATATGATCTTACCGAGGCGTTTATGAAAGCTTTCCACCGACTGTTTACCGCCGATGTTCATGAGGCTGTTGATGCGTTCCCTCACCGTGTTTTCCGTTGCCTCAAATGCTTCATGGGTGGTAGCGATCGGCTTTACTGCAATTTCATTGGCAAGGTAATTGCCGATGGTATAGGGAATAACAAAATAACCGTCTGCCAGCCCCTGCATTAATGCCGAAGCACCCAGGCGGTTGGCTCCGTGATCACTGAAATTGCATTCGCCCAATGCATATAAGCCTTTCACCGAGGTCATCAGTTCGTAATCCACCCACAGTCCACCCATCGTATAATGCACGGCGGGGTAAATGCGCATGGGCACTTCATAAGGGTTTTCACCGGTGATCTTCTCATACATGTCGAACAGGTTGCCATATTCTTCTTTTACCACTTCTTTGCCGAGCCGTACCAGTATTGCCTCGTCCGGATTTTCTATACCATGCTTGCTTGCCTCGGCACGGCCATATTTGTTGATCAGGTTGTAACGGAAATCGAGGTAAACCGCCTGTTTCGTGGTGCCTACACCATATCCCGCGTCGCATCTTTCCTTTGCTGCGCGCGAGGCCACATCGCGGGGCACCAGGTTGCCGAAGGCAGGATATCTTCTTTCGAGGTAGTAATCCCGCTCTTCTTCCGGTATATCATTGGCTTTACGCGTATCATTCTGCTTTTTAGGCACCCATATGCGCCCGTCGTTGCGTAACGATTCAGACATGAGCGTTAATTTGCTCTGGTGGTCGCCTGTAACGGGTATGCAGGTGGGATGGATCTGGGTGAAGCAGGGATTGGCGAAAAAAGCGCCTCTTTTATGTGCTTTCCATGCAGCGGTAACATTACTGCCCATGGCGTTGGTGGATAAATAGAACACGTTGCCGTAGCCCCCGCTGCATAACAATACCGCATGGCCGAAGTATCTTTCTAATTCACCGGTAACAAGATTTCGGCAAATGATGCCCCTTGCTTTGCCGTCGATGATCACGATGTCCTGCATTTCATGCCGGGCATACATCGTAACATTTCCCAATGCCACCTGCCGTTCAAGCGCCTGGTAAGCGCCTATCAATAGTTGCTGGCCGGTTTGCCCGGCAGCATAGAATGTTCTTTTTACCTGCACACCGCCAAAGGAGCGGTTGTTCAGCAGCCCACTGTATTCTCTTGCAAAGGGTACGCCCTGTGCCACGCACTGGTCAATGATGTTGGCGCTTACTTCCGCCAGGCGGTACACATTAGCTTCGCGCGAACGATAGTCGCCTCCCTTGATCGTGTCATAAAAAAGGCGGAATACGGAATCGCCGTCGTTCTGATAGTTTTTGGCGGCATTAATGCCTCCCTGTGCTGCGATAGAGTGCGCCCTGCGCGGTGAATCCTGAAAGCAAAATGCTTTTACACGGTAGCCCAGCTCGGCTAAAGTAGCAGCGGCTGAAGCACCTGCCAGCCCTGTGCCTACTACAATAACTTCCAGCTTGCGCTTGTTGGCAGGATTTACCAGCTTAACGTGACCTTTATAGTCACTCCATTTATGCTCTAACGATCCCGCAGGTATTTTTGAATCCAACATAAATACGTTGATGATTTTTACCGGATTGATCCCAGGGTTTATTAATAAAAGTGAAAGATCACCATTCAGGATTGATCTCTCTTTCTCCTATATCTTAAGACTTGCACTTTTTTCATTTCTCTTCTTTCCTTCCCTCATGAAACGATAAATCAGGCATGCACAATCTCTCACGTCTTTCGTCTCACGCTTCACTTTCCCAACTACTTCACCCATCCCAGGTATACCGAAACAGGCATCATGGCAAAAGCCAGGGGCACGATTATCGAAAATACCTTACCTGTTGCCTGGACAATGCGTATATAACGCCGGTTGTGCAGCCCGAGCGTTCTGAACGCACTGTTGAACCCATGCATTAAATGATAGGCCAATGAAATGCAGCCCAGTACATATAAAATAACCACGGTAAGCGATTGAAATACGATGATCATTTCACCATACAGGTTATGATATGCTTTTCCGTCGTAGGAAATAGTACCCAATTCGTGGATGTTGCCTACTCCGCCAAGGCGACTGGGTGTCCAGAAATGATAAATATGCATGATCAGGAACAGCATGATCAGCGTGCCCAGCAATCCCATGCTCCGGCTGTACCATTTGCTTCCCCGGTTGCCCAGCGGTACCTGGTAGCCGATACTTCTTCTCTTCCTGTTTTGCACTTCCAGGATCAACCCCTGCACAATATGCAGGATAATGCCCGCGAACAATCCTATTTCCATTATCCGGATCACCACTGTTGCTCCCATAAAGTGGGCAGCTTTATTAAACATGGCACCCCCGTCATTCGCCCAGATGCAGGCATTCAGACCAACGTGTACCACCAGGAATGAGATCAGGAACACACCTGTAAGTGCCATTACAAACTTTTTTCCTACCGGTGAAGTGAAGAGTTGTTTCCAGGTCATATTCAGAAGAAGTGTTAGAAAAAGTAGAACAAAAGTAACACACAAAAGCTCATAAAACTCATGTTATGTTATTTTTTATCTATCTATGCGTTTTGACAAACGATCATTAATAGACTGAAAGAGGTGCTGGGGCTGCAATGTACGCCAACCGGGAGACTCCAGCAGCTGAACATAGCGGTTCAGTTTTGCTTTTTTAAAATCGTATTGAGATTGCTCGGGCAGGTTCAATATAACGATCCATCCGTTTTCTTCTTCTGTTTCCTGGAACCAGTCTTCATAATAACTGTCGTCGCTGCTATGAAAGTTCAGTACGTTTTCTCCGATCAGAATAAATTTTGTTATCCGCTCGTAAAAAAGCACATCCGTAACTTCTCTTCGCAGGGTGTGGATATCATTTTCTATGGCGTCATTCCATTCTCCTATTAA
Source organism: uncultured Terrimonas sp. (assembly GCA_964599035.1). Lineage (GTDB taxonomy): Bacteria > Bacteroidota > Bacteroidia > Chitinophagales > Chitinophagaceae > Agriterribacter. The sequence continues at coordinate 10,106 of CAZREP010000002.1, forward strand.
TTCAATGATGGCATACCCATAGTCGTAGTCTGCATACAGGATCTTCATGTAAAGGGTGCGCGATCCGAATTCGTCCCATTGGGGATGGATATAATAATTGTAAACGGTTTGTGAATACACGAATTCACTGTATTCTCTTCCCGAAAAGGGAGACCTTGGATCTTCTTCAGAAGCATATAAATGCCGCCAGTTATAAAAAGGTTCTATATCATGCATGGATACCTATTCCCCCCGTACTGCAAATATCAAAAGAATATATGTAACACGTACAGAATTCCGCGGGGTTTTGTGCGGGTTAGCGCTCCAGCAAATAGTGCTTTAGCGCCGGGTATGCAGCCTCCATCACGGTACTGTGTTTGGGAAGCTGCAGTATGCTTTTGATGGAAGCCGGCAAAGGCACTTTTTCGCCGGTTACAGGCTCCACCACATCATAGAATTTTACCGGGTGAGCTGTTTCCAGGAAGATACCTTTCTGTTCCGGGTGCTGCTCAAGGTAACGTTCAAGGCAAAGATAGCCCACTGCTCCATGCGGGTCGGTCAGGTAGCCGGTTTCCTGTTTTACCCTTCTGATGGTTGCTTTTGTTTCCGCATCGGTTACCGTGTATCCTGAAAGTATTTTCTTAAGGTTGATGAAATTATTGTCAAACAACTGCAGTACACGCACAAAGTTGCTGGGATCTCCGACATCCATTGCATTGGAAAGTGTTGGCATGGCCTGCTTTACTTCATATTTGCCGCTGTGGAGGTAGCGGGGCACCACATCATTGGCATTACAAGCGGCAATGAAATGTGCTGCAGGAAGCCCCGATATATAGGCAAGCATCCCCGCGCAAATATTTCCGAAGTTGCCGCTGGGTACGCAAAATACAGGAGGACTTTCTTTTTGCCTCCATTGTTTATAAGCAAAGAAATAATAAAACTGCTGCGGCAGCCACCGGGCCACATTAATGGAGTTAGCCGATGTAAGCCGCATTTGCTGCGTTAAGGAGGAGTCTGCAAAGGCCTGCTTCACCATGTGCTGGCAATCGTCGAACGTACCTTTTATTTCAAGCGCATGAATGTTTTTGCCCAGCGTGGTAAGTTGCTTCTCCTGTACGGCGCTTACTTTTCCGGAAGGATAAAGAATAACAACTTCAACGCCCTCCACATTGTAAAAGCCGCTGGCCACGGCGCCACCCGTATCGCCGGAAGTGGCTACCAGAACGGTTATCTTTTCGCTTCTTTCCTTTGCAAAATAGCCCAGGCACCTGCTCATAAATCTTGCTCCCGTATCCTTAAAAGCAAGGGTTGGCCCGTGGAAGAGCTCAAGGGCAGCTATCTTTTCGTTTACCTGCACGAGAGGAGAAGGAAAATCAACAGTTGCTGCAACAATGTGCTTTAGCTCGTCTTCAGGAATTTCATTGCCGACATAGGGGCTGATAACATCAAATGCTATAGCTTCATTGCTCTTTTCGCCGATACTTTCAATCCAGCTTTCACTGAGCCGCGGAAGGTTTTCGGGGAAATACAATCCTTTATCAGGCGCCTGGCCTTGTATGGTGGCTTCTTTAAAACTCACTTTGGGCGATTGCCGGTTGAGGCTGTAATATTTCATGATGTTTGATGTTCGTTCTGTTTGATGAGCTGGTGCTACATAAGGAAATTATACTTGCATTGTATTGTGAATAAGTGAATGGGCAATAGTGATTCAATGCCGTTTCTTAAGAACTGAACACTATTGTTGTGTCAATCCTGGTTTGCCGGGTGAGCTGTCTCACAGATGATTACAGATCACATCTCACGTCTCACGTTTCACGTTTCTCGTCTCACGTTTCACCATTCCCTATTCACCATTCACTACTCTCACTTCCTGGTCTCACGTTTTGTACAGTACTACCCATGCACGCATGTATCAGCGGACAAGCTTCACCCCTTCCCTGTTTACCGTGGTAACATGGGTATGAAAAGGAATACCCGTGCCGGTATAGATATCCTGCATTGTTTTTTCAACCTTATAAGCCGTTGCTTCATCGCGGCTAAGCATAAATATGGAAGGCCCCGATCCGGATATCCCACCACCTAAAGCGCCGGTCTCCAGGCTCTTTGACTTTACTTCTGCAAATGCAGGGATAAGGATGCTTCGAACGGGTTCTATCAGCACGTCTTCGAGCGACCGGCTGATCAGCCCATAGTCGCTTTTCATTAACCCCGTTACCAGCGCGGCAATATTGCCCCATTGCCTGATCGCATCCTTCAGCAATATTTGCTTCCTTAATATCTGCCTTGCATCTTCCGTACGCACCTCTATCTGGGGGTGAACGAGCGTAACATACAATGGGGGGGAAGGCACACTGATCACATCCAGCGGGTAAATGCTGCGTATAAGGGTAACCCCGCCGTAAATGCAGGGCGCTATATTATCGGCGTGCTTAACGCCCGAGGCCAGCTTTTCTCCCAGCATAGCCATCTGTATTAAGTCTTCATTGCTGAAAATATTGTTCAGCAAATGATTGGCGGCCACCACAGCGCCTGCCGAACTGGCTGCGCTGGAGCCGATGCCGCTGCCGGGCATTATCCTTTTTTCGATGGTAATATCAAATCCTGTCCTTTTATCCAGCCTTTCTATCATGTCCAGGAGCGCTACCCCTGCCACGTTCTTTTCGGGATCGGCAGGAAGCCCGTAATGGTCTGTATTGTGAATGACAACCTTCGGTTCGTCGATGAGCTTTATGATCATTACATCATAAGGGTTGTTCAAAGCCATTCCGAGCACGTCGAACCCGCACACCATATTGGCTACCGTACCGGGGGCGTGAACGGTTACTGATTTATTCCTTGCCGACGCTATCGCTTTCAGGTGCATGATGAGATTTGAGATTTAAGATTTGATATTTGAGATGTGTAGCGATTAATTTTAAATTTCTAATATGAAATTTCAAATTGATCATGACGCTGTTGCTCTTATAATATCGGCAAAAACGCCCGACGCTGTTACCTCGGCACCGGCACCGGCGCCTTTGATCACAAGCGGCTGATTGGGGTAGCGTTCTGTATAGAACAAAACCACATTGTCCTTTCCGTATAAATGATACAGGTCATGCTGCGGTGGAATATGTTCCAGCCCGGCTGCCGCTTTGCCTTGCTCGAATTTTGCCACAAATTTAAGCTTGCTGTTGGCCGCCACGGCATCGTCGTACAATTTCCTGAAATGCGCCTCATGCTGTTCGAGCGCTTTATAAAAAGCGTTCACGTCGCCCTGCATGCAGCTTTCAGGTAAAAAGCCGTTGCAGGTGATATCTTCCATTTCCAGTTGCTCTCCCGATTCGCGGGCCAGTATCAGTATTTTACGGATCACGTCCGTGCCGCTGAGGTCCAGGCGTGGATCGGGCTCCGTATATCCCTCCTCCTGAGCCTGTCTTACCACATCGGCGAAACTTGTCGTTCCGTTGTAATTATTAAAAACAAAGTTCAGTGTGCCGCTCAGCACCGCTTCTATACGGTTGATCCGGTCGCCGCTTCGCAGCAGGTCGTTCAGTGTTCCTATTACCGGCAGTGCGGCACCCACATTGGTTTCAAACAGGTACAGGCAATTGTGAATCCTTGCCAGGTCTTTTAATTTCCGGTAGTATTCATAGGAAGAGGAAGCTGCCACTTTATTACAGGCTACAACCGAAACGCTTTTCTGAAGAAGCCTGTCGTACACTTTTGCCACGGTGTCGCTTGCTGTTATATCCACAAAGATCGCGTTGCGGAAATTTTTTCCAATAATAATATTGACGAAGGTTTCTATATCGGCATTTTCACCATCCTGTAGTCTTTCCTGCCAGTGGTTAAAGTCGATGCCGTTATCGTCTATTACCATCTTCCGGCTGTTTGCCAGTCCTGTTACCCTAAGGTTAAGGCGGAGGTGTTTTTCCAGCCATTCGTGCTGCTGCTGCAATTGCTGCAGCAGCTTGCTGCCTACATTTCCCGTGCCGGCAATGAACAGGTGTATTTGCTTGCAGGTGGTTTCAAAAAATTCTTCGTGCAGCACGTTAATGGCCTTGCGCACATCTTTTGTAGACACTACTGCCGATATGTTGCGCTCGGAAGACCCCTGGGCGATGGCACGTACGTTGATGCCGTTCCTTCCCAGGGCACCGAACATTTTGCCGCTGATGCCCGGGCGGCTTTTCATGTTTTCCCCTACCAGCGCTACCACCGACAGGGAGGCTTCCACCAGCAGCGGCTGCACTTTTTCTGTTGTGATCTCATGGTCGAATTCGGCGTCTACCACTTCCCTTGCTTTATTCACGAAGGCAGCTTCAATGCCCACGCAAATGGAGTGCTCGGAAGAGCCCTGCGTGATCAGTATTACGTTGATCTGCGCTGCAGACAGCGACTCAAACAACCTTCTTGAAAAACCGGGTACGCCTATCATACCACTTCCTTCCAGGCTAAGCAGGGCAATATTGCTGATGCTGGAAATGCCGCGTATGGCATTGCCGTTGCCGGAAGCTTTTTGCTGTATGACGGTGCCCGGATCCTCCGGAGAGAATGTATTTTTGATCATTACGGGTATAGCCTTGCGCAAAACGGGCTGTATAGAAGGGGGATAAAGCACTTTAGCCCCAAAATGAGAAAGCTCCATGGCTTCCTGGTAGGAGATGGATGGAATAACCCTGGCGCTGCTTACCCAACGGGGGTCGGCAGTCATCATGCCCGGCACGTCGGTCCATATTTCCAGGTGGGTGGCATCGGTAGCAGCCGCCAGTATGGCTGCCGTATAGTCGGAACCTCCGCGTCCCAGCGTAGTAGTTTCATTGTTGGCATTGGCGGCAATAAAGCCAGGCATGATCATTAGGTTTTCCCTGCATCCGGCTATATAATCGGCGACCTGTTTGCGGGTAACCGGCAGGTTTACCGTGGCATTGCCAAAGCGGGAGTCGGTGTGGATCAATGTTCTGGTATCCTTCCATGCGGCAGCTATCCCGCTATGATTAAAGGCCGCAGCGATGATCTGCGAGGAAGTGAGCTCGCCATAGCTTACCATCCGGTCATGTGTTCTGTCGGACAGTTCAGCCAATAAAAAAATGCCGTTACAGATATCCTCAATATCATTGCACAGTTTCTTCACCAGGCTCAGCACATGGCTTTGGTGCTGCACCGGTATCAGCTGCTTTACTGTTTCGAGGTGCCTTTGTTCAATGCGCCGCAATTCATCTTTGTATTGCTCGTTGCCGGCGGCAGCCATCTCACCGGAACTGATCAGCGCGTCGGTAGTGCCCCCCAGTGCGGACACTACCATTATGGTCCTGTCTTTTTTCAGCCTGTCATTTACAATGGATATTACTCTTTTTATATTATCAGCGCTTCCTACCGAAGTACCGCCGAATTTCAGCACCTGCATTATATTTGGATTTGATCATTAATAATTACACCAGAGCCCCCTGTCTCTTCAGACAGATGGCAGCTTTGCAGCCCAGAGGATGATATGCATGCATTTTACCCTCGGAAGAGGGTTGTCGTTGTTGTAATAACGGTGGTACCTGCAGCGTGATACGCAGCAGCAACGGGAGGAAATGTATGGAATATAAACTGTACCATTACTGTTTTGAGTTGCCGAAGGTAAAACAGATTTGAACAATAGCAAATAAAATATTTGAAAATTATCATGTCGGTTTCCATTTAAAATATTTTATGCCATGATCCATTCCCTTTTTTTAACTAATTTCACGCCCTGTAAAAACGATTGCCTGTCGGATAAATACTTGTTTTGTGTTGTTGCCCTGCAACAGCCATACCCTATTTTACAACTATCCTGACGAATTAATTTTTAAGCACAGAGCTCATGCCAAGTTCATCTTCCGCAGCGTTAACACAGTTCCAGAACCTCGTAGGACGCAAGTTCCAGATCTATAACAGCCTCTTTACGTCTTTGCCCTTTCACCGGATCGAAAAAACCGGTATCCTGCTTTCGCTGTTGCTCAGCTACTGTGAGGAAGGATATGACAATGCGCAAAGCCCATTGCAGATCATTGATGATTTTCTCAGTAAGCATACCTCTTACGCCAAAGAAGAAGAGAAGCTGGATCTGCTGTTCCGGTTTGTGCAGTATGTAGAAAGACAGGTGGTATTGTTTGATGCACTGGAGGATGCCGCTTTTACCATTGTGAATGACATGAATGGTCCGGGTACGCTCAAAGGGCTGCAGTCGGAAGTGGCGCAATTCGATAATGAGAGCCGGCTTAAGAAAAAGCTGGAAGACTTCAGCATCAGGCTGGTGCTTACCGCTCACCCCACCCAGTTTTACCCGGGTGCGGTGCTGGGCATTATACATGATCTGACGCGGGCTATTGCAGAGAACAATATCAACCAGATCAATATGTACCTGCAGCAATTAGGGAAAACTCCTTTTTTAAAGCAGCAAAAGCCTACTCCTTATGATGAAGCAGTAAGTTTAATGTGGTATCTCGAGAATGTTTTTTACCAGGCTGCCGGCAGGATCATTTCGTTCATGAAAACGAACCTGCCTGAGGTGGTATCTGCAGATAATCCCGTGATCCGTATGGGATTTTGGCCCGGCGGAGACAGGGATGGTAATCCATACGTTAGAACAGACACCACACTGAAGGTGGCAGGAGCATTGCGCGAAAGCATCATGAAATTATATTACCTTGATGTGCGCCGCCTGAAAAGAAGGCTCACTTTCAAGGGGGTGGATATGCCGCTGCAGCAATTAGAGCTTAAGCTGTATAACAATCTTTTTGTGCCGGGGTATAAAAGCGATATCAGCAAAGCGGAAATTTTAGATACGCTTTTCCAGATCAAAGAAACGCTTATTTACCAGCACAATGGCTTATTTCTCGACCTGATCGAATCGCTGATCAATAAGGTGGAAGTTTTCGGATTGCATTTTGCGTCGCTGGATATACGGCAGGACAGCTCGGTGCATGTCAGGGTAATTGAAGATATCGTTAAAAACACCAAAGCGCTGCCATCCGATTATTTGTCTTTGCCAGACAAAGATAAAATACAGGCGCTGATAAAGATGAGCACTGTAGTGAACAGTGAAGACCTTACGGATGATATCCACAAGGACACCCTTAAAGTGATGGCTGCGATTAAGGACATTCAAACCAATAACGGGGTGGCAGGATGCGACCGTTATGTGATAAGCCATGCCTATAGTGCGCTCACTGTTATTGAAGTGTATGGATTGCTGTTGATGAGCGGCTGGCAGCCCGGCTCGGTGCTGGTAGATATTGTGCCGCTTTTTGAAACTATTGATGACCTTAATAATGCCGCCGGCATCATGAAAGAGCTGTATGAACTTCCCGCTTACCGTGAGCATCTGCGGCTGCGAAAGAATAAGCAAACCATCATGCTCGGCTTTTCCGACGGTACAAAGGACGGCGGTTACCTTATGGCCAACTGGAGCATATACAAAGCCAAGGAAGAGCTTACTTCCATATCAAGAGCTTACGACATTGATGTGATCTTCTTTGACGGTAGGGGAGGTCCTCCTGCAAGGGGCGGTGGAAAAACGCATAAGTTTTATGCTTCCCTCGGAAAAAATATTGCTAATGAACAGATCCAGTTAACGATCCAGGGGCAAACCGTGAGTTCTAATTTCGGCACCATCGAATCGGCCCAGTTCAATATTGAGCAGCTGATCAACGCAGGGATATCCAATGACCTGTTCGCTTCGCAGAAAGTTACCCTCCTGGATTCCGAAAAAGAGCTGATACAACAGTTGGCAGACAGAAGCTTTACTGCTTATATGGAGCTGAAGAACCATCCTAATTTCCTGGAGTATCTTGGCCATGCAAGCCCGTTGAGATTTTACGCAGCAACCAATATCGGCAGCCGCCCGGCAAAGAGGGGAGGTTCCGGTAAGCTGTCATTGGAAAGCCTGCGGGCTATCCCTTTTGTTGGCTCATGGAGCCAGCTAAAGCAAAATGTGACCGGGTATTATGGAGTAGGCACCGCATTTAAAAAAATGGATGAAGAAGGCCGGTGGGAAGAGCTGAAAAAGCTCTACGATAAATCTACTTTCATAAAAACGCTGATCGCCAATTGCGAAATGTCTATGAAGAAGAGCTTTTTCCCCATGACCGCATTCCTGTCGAGGCACCCGGTATACGGGGAAATATGGAGTAAAATATATGAAGAATACGAGCTTACCAAACAGTATATATTTCGTCTTACCGGTAAAAATGAGCTGATGGCCGACTACCCTGTGGAGCAGCTTTCCGTTCAGATGAGGGAGCGGATCGTGCTGCCGCTGGTAACCATTCAGCAGTATGCGATTACCAGGGTAAGAGAGATGGAAGAAGCATCATCTGAATCGCACTATAAGCAAACGCTCGAAAAGCTGGTGATGCGTTGCTCTTTCGGTATTATCAATGCCGGAAGGAATTCGGCGTAGGGAGGAGGTGAAGGGTGGAAGGTATAGGGTAGAAAGGTTTGACCTGCTTTGAGATCGGCTGTCAGTAAGGAAGAAGTTATAAAAGCCATCCATAGAAATGGACGGCTTTAACGATTGCTTGCCCTGTGAAAAAGTTTAGACTTTAATCCTCATGTTGCGAGTTCCCCTGAAACCTGCAACCTCCTCCCTGCAACCTGTAACTTGTTCGCCTCAAAAGCTGAAAATAGCGGCCAGCACAAAGGATTCCGTGATTTTAGTGCCGGTGCCCTTATGTTTTGTAAATATGGGATCTTCGGCACTGTCTAACCGGAATTCGGGAATGATCGTGAAATGCTCAGCCGGCTTTATATTGAAAGAAAGCGTGGTTTGAAAAATGCCCGACCCGAAAAGCGGGTAAACGTCATCAAATTTATCGGTATAGGTGATCACACCCTTCTTATCGTTGAAATATTCGCCGCGCAGGGTTAATCCGAATTGCGCTGTAGGGTCGATGTTGAGGTAAAGCGCGGAGCCCCACCACGAACTGCTGCTTCCCCCGGCAGGGTTGTAGCATTTTATCGTTCCATCATAGCCCAGGCTGAACTTTTCCGAAAAAGTGGCGGTAGCGGTTAGCCCGAACTGGTTATTGGCGGCATTATCGAAGTCTTTTCCTCCCACATAATTCAGGAAAGCGCTGAATTGATCAAAGCTGGCGCTGAGTTGACCCAGGATGAATTTTTTAGCAAATCCTGCACTGATGTAATCATTGGGATTGGCTATACCCACCATTAAGCCAAAATGATCGGCCAGCCCGAAGTCCGCTTTAATGCCGGTATGCGAAAAAGGTCCGTAAGAGAACATGTAGCTCATGCTGTAATTGCGGTTCAACTGCGGATCCAATACTTCATAACCCACGTGGGTTCCCCATTTACCTGCAGTCAGTTTTATTTTAGCGGAAGGAGAGTAACTGACATATGCCTGTTTAATGGCGGCCATGGCGCCTGTTTCGGCGTAAGAGAACTCCTGTGCCCGGCTTCCCAGGCCGAGATCAATGGTTGCAGCTACTTTTCCGGCTGTATAATCTGCTTTAACGGAAGCCATGCCCAGCTCAAAAGAATTCTGCGTGTTGGTAAAGCTGGTAAAATTATTGGTGACCTGCTGGTCTTTCGCATTGGCAAAATTAAAACGATAATAGCCATCTACTGATCCGGAGAAGAGAAGTGTTTCTTTTTTGCCGGAAGAATCCTGTGAGGAGGCAGGTAAAAATGCAGCCATAAAAATGGCAGGCGTAAGAATTTTTCTTAACATTGCAGTTGATTTTAAGTGTTAAAATGAAAGGGTACTGTTTTAAACCTGGTCAGAGGTTTTCTTAAAACCGTACCTTTTCTTTTTTGTAGATATCCCGTTTTGTTACCCGCTCTAATCTATCACTTCTTCCTCGTGTATGCTTCCGTTATTCGTTACCAGCAAGGTTCCCTGCAGGTATTTTTCATTATGCTGGGTGGCATCCAGTCCGATCTCCTCTTCTTCTGCAGTTACGCGAAGCGGTAAAATAAAGTTGATAAATTTGAAAATGACGTAGGATACGATAAAGCTGTATCCTGCAGCGATGACCATGGCTTTCAGCTGGGTAAAGAAAAACGCACTGTTGCCATAGAACCATCCGTCGCTCCCACCGGCATTCACCGCTTTGGTGGCAAATATCCCGGTCATGAGCATACCTGCCATACCGCCTATCCCATGGCAGGGGAAAACATCCAGTGTATCATCGAGCGAAGATTTCTGCTTGTAGTATACGGCAATATTGGAGATAATAGCGGCAACAAGACCGATGAAGATGCTCTGTGGGACAGCTACAAAACCCGCTGCAGGTGTAATGGCTACCAATCCTACCACGGCTCCTATGCAGAAGCCTACAACAGAGGGCTTTTTGCCCCTGAGCACGTCAAAGAACATCCATCCCAAACCGCCCGCTGCAGCGGCAGTGTTGGTGGTGGCAAATGCCGAAACAGCAAGCGGATTTGCGCCCAAAGCAGAGCCTGCATTGAACCCAAACCAGCCAAACCACAGCAGGCCTGTGCCTATTAAGACATAGGGGATGTTGGCGGGAGGGATCTCCCTGTGCTCCATGTGTGCTTTTCTGCGTTTTAATACCAGGGCACCGGCCAGGGCTGCGCAACCTGCAGAGATATGCACTACCGTTCCGCCTGCAAAATCGAGGGCGCCCATTTTAAATAAAAACCCTTCAGGGTGCCAGCTCCAGTGCGCCAGAGGGGCATACACCAGCAGGCTGAACAGGGCAATAAAAAGAATATAGGAGGTAAACCGTATCCTTTCCGCCACGGCGCCCACTACCAGGCCGGGTGTTATAATAGCAAACATAAGCTGGAATACCGAAAACAGGGTTTTGGGAATGGTGGGTGCGCCTACCCATGGTTCTCCGGAGTTTACATCCCTGAAAAAAAGATGGGTGGCAGGGTTGCCGATAAACCCTCCTATATCTTCACCGAAGCAAAGGCTGTATCCTACAAATATCCATAGCACGCTTACGACGCCGGCAGCCACTACACTTTTGATCATGGTGGAGATCACATTTTTACGATGCACCATGCCACCGTAAAAAAAGGCAATCCCGGGGGTCATCAGAAACACGAGGGTAGCCGCTACAATAACCCATGCAATGTCTGCCGGACTGTAGACGTTACCGGTGTCTGCAAAATCGGTAACAGGACGAACGAAAATAGCAGCCAGTGCTATGGCTGCCAGTACTACAAAAGGAGCAATTTGTTTTAGCGTTCTTTTAGCCATCGGGAAAAATTTTGAATTAAAAATAATATATATTTGTATTATTAATTCAAAAATATTAATAAAATGAATATAATTTAAAAATATAATTACATATTATTATTAATAATATAAAATAAAATATTAGTATTTTAGTTTCTAAAGTCACTAAATTTTAAATTATTAATTATTTATTAATATTATACATATAATTATAAATTTAATTAAGATTATTAATTGTCCTTCCTGAATTTATTTATTAATACATTACTAAATTATATATAATTATAATTTTATAATATTAAAAAAAGCCAGGCTTTTACCTGGCTTTGATTTTAAAAGGACATCCTTTCGATGTTTCTATCTGCTCACGGATGCCATTTGTTTTTGTAGCGCTGCTATTTCGGTTCTGAATTTTTCTATTTCAACCTGTTGTTCCTTTATTGAGGCTACCAGTACCGGTATCAGGCTTGTTTCGTCAATGGTTTTAACGGTCGCATTCCGGTGAACATTTTTCCCGTACCTGTATGATATTGATCTTTCTGATACAAGGTGAGGAAAAACAGCTCCTACCTCTTCGGCAATAAAACCAAATTGTTGCCCTCCTTTGAGCTTAAGGTGCTTAAAGGAAGCGGTGTTGTATTCAAATTGTTTGGGTTCAAGTTGTGTGATCTTTTGCAGAGGTTGATCAATGGCTGTAATATTCTTTTTAATGGAATGATCGGATATGTCCTGGGAATGGATCGCTGTTGTGATGATAAGGAGGAACAACACCATACCTGCTGTTCTTAAATTATAGTTGCACATTGTTATTATAATTTGGGTGATAAGTGGTATAACCACCGGAATAACCATTCAGGGTGGTTACACGTGGTATTACGGAAAATGCTGAATGAATGATAATAGGTTGGGAGGGGGAGTGGTAACAGGAAAGAAATGCGTTGGTCTGTAGAAGGTTGGGCGTTTACTGTTTTTTACAGCTGCAATAAGGATGATGGCAGTAACGGGAGCGTTTTTATGATCTGCCATAAATTCTTTTTCATTATGCCCTTCGTGGCATTGTTTACCCTGGTTATTTGTTTCACTATCTGTAAGAAGTGCAGCCGGATATGTTTTTAGCGTATCGTAATAAAAGAGTTGGAAAAAGGGAGTACTTCCCTTAAGAACGAACAGGGTTACCAGCACCAGCGCTATAATATGTATGGAACGATAGGTCAATATGCAAAAGTAAATCATCTGTTTATTTTTTTGTATCCTTTAGCTTTTCATACCGTACATTTATGAACCTCTCAATGTTCCAGCTTTTGAGAAACAGGAATATTATACTGATCCTTTCCTGCATAGTGCCGGCTTTATGTATAAAAGCCCAGACCCCTCCTTATTACGGGCCACAGGTTATGAATGCAAAAACGGGTAACTGGTGGGGGGACGGGCTGATCCTGCTGGTAGCCGCAGCAGTGGTTTACTGGATCATCCGCTCGTTGCAGCGAAGGCTGAAGGAGGAAAGGATAATCAGCGCTTTTGCCACCTCTTTATACGGACAAAAAACGGTAGAGGATATTTTTTGGGATACCGCCAAAAACTGTGTTGAAAAGATCGGGTTTATTGATTGTGTGATTTATCAGTTGGATAGCACCGGGAAGATTTTATTGCAAAAGGCCGCATTCGGGCCTAAAAATCCTTATCGCCGGGAGATTATTAACCGCATTGAGATACCCGTGGGTGAGGGAATTGTAGGGGCGGTTGCCAAAAGCGGCAGGGCAGAGATCATTTATAATACCGGCGCAGATCCCCGTTATATAGTGGATGATGAACGCAGGTTATCTGAGATAACGGTTCCGGTTTGGGTGGATGGAAAAGTTTTTGGAGTGATAGATTCTGAACATCCCAGGAAGCATTTTTATAAAAGATATCATCTGCGCATGCTGAAAAAAATTGCCGTCATCTGCTCGGAGCGTATTTCCAAATACCTGACAGAAGAGAAGCTCCGCGGCAAAATTGCGCGCGACCTCCATGATGAAATCGGGTCTACCCTTACGGGTATCAATATTCTCAGTAAGGTGGCTATGCAGGATGGGCTTGATGAGGCTACCATGAAGGACTATCTGCAAAAGATCAAGGATAATTCCGGTAATATTATGGAGCGTATGAGCGATATCATATGGGCCATTAACCCTGTTAATGACAGCTTTGATAAAATAATATTACGCATGAAAGAATTTACAGCGGAAATGCTGGAACCGGCCGGCATCAACTATTATTTTAATGAAGAAGGATTGCTTGACCACGCGCATCTTAACCTCGAACAACGGAAAGATATCTACCTTATCTTCAAAGAAGCAGTGAATAATGCTGTAAAGTACAGCAATGCCACAGAAGTAAATATTGTTTTGCGGGGAAAAGCCGACGGGCTGAAAATGATCATTATGGATAATGGCGATGGCTTTGATACCCATGTAGCATACCCGGGCAACGGAATAAAAAATATGCAGGAACGTGCAGCCGGCATGTCGGCTGCTTTAAAGGTTGATTCCATAAAAGATACGGGCACTACCATTACCCTGGAAGTGCCTATCACATGATTAGGGTATGGGCAGCTACTGTAAAGATGAGTAAGTTGCACTGCCTCTGTAACAGACAATGCACATCAAAAGGGGACTCTAAGAAGTATTATGCCTGTAAGTATTGTTATATATGAAGACAATGCCACACTTCGTGAAAGTCTGAGCCGCCTGCTTGAGCTGACAGGAGAATATACTGTTTTAGCCAGCTATCCCGACTGCTCGGAAGTGGAAAATGATATTAAGAATGAACAGCCGGATGTGATATTGATGGATATCGATATGCCCGGTATCAATGGCATTGAGGCTGTAAAAAAGATAAGAGCGATAAATACTGCCGTTCAGATCATCATGCTTACCGTTTTTGATGATAATACCCACGTGTTCGATGCTATGTATGCGGGTGCTAACGGCTATCTCTTAAAAAAATACGTTTCCGACAAGCTTGTTCATGCCATCCGGGAAGTGTTGGGAGGGGGCGCCCCTATGAGCCCTTCTATTGCCCGGATGATCATCTCCCGCATGCAGGATAATATAAAAGCTCCCGCCAAAGACTACCTCCTTACCACCAGGGAAAAAGAGATCCTGCAGTTGCTGTCAAAAGGCAACAGCTTTAAACTGATCGCATCAGACCTGTTCATCAGTATTGATACCGTTCGTACCCATATCAAGCATATATATGACAAGCTGCATGTTCGTTCGCAGGGCGAAGCAATAAGTAAAGCCATTAATGAGAAGCTGGTGTAGGAGGTCTGAGGTTTCAAGTTTCAGGTCTCAGGTTTCAGCTATCAATTCGGTTGATCAGCTATTAGCCGCTCACTGCCGGCTGTTCACTAACGGTCAATCGAAACCATTTTGGCCATTATCACCATTGTACTATCTTTAATTTAACCTGCAGCTAACAATTTGCTATGCTAAATTGCAACTGTAAGCAGGCGCTATATTACATCTTTAACAAAAACCGGTATGTTTTCTTATAAAGGTCTGACCCGTACATTACTATGCTGTATTTTATTGTTATCCTCAGCAGGGTATCTGCCTGCTCAAAATAAAGTGGAGCAGGCGCTTGAAACGCTTTCCCAGAAATACCCCCAGGAAAAAGTATACCTGCTGTATAACAAAGACAGTTACCTGGCAGGGGAAAATATGTGGTTTAGCGCCTTTATATTTGAAGGGTATAATCGTTCTCTTATTTCCACCAATCTTACCCTGGAGCTCTACAACAGTAAAAAAACGCTGATCAACAGAAAGCATGTTCCGCTTTTTGACGGCGAAGGGCAGGGCAGCTTTGCGCTCCCCGATTCCCTGCCCGAAGGGATCTATTACGTGAGGGGTTATACACAGTGGATGCTTAACTTCGACGAAGCTTTTCAGTATGTGCATTCTTTCAGGCTGTATAATACGGCCTCACCCCAGAAACTGGTGCCCGATTCCCTGGCAGTGTGGACTGCTGCTGCATTTCCCGAAGGAGGTAACCTGGTCGCAGGACTTGAAAGTAAAGTTGCGGTAAGACTTTCGTCGCCCGGCGTATTGCCTGAAGGGTGGAATGGCTATGTTGTGGATGCGGCAAAGCCTTCGGAGAAAATTACCAGCTTTACGGCTTTCGACCGGAATGTGGGGGTCTTCAATTTCACACCGGAAGAAGGAAAAAAATACCAGGTGATCGTGCAGGATAAGAAAGGGAAGAAACAAACAGTGTCATTGCCCGCAGCCGCGGCTTCAGGTGTAAGGCTGCAGGTAAACAGCACCACCGATTCCATATATTATTCCCTGCAGGCTAAAAACCTGTCCGCAGATGTGAGAGGGTATAAGCTCATCGGCACTATCAATAATATCCTGGTGTATAAGGCTAATATTAATAAGATCACTGAGGGAATATCGAGCTCCATCCCTGCCGATAAGCTGATCAATGGAATATTGCGCTTGACGCTCTTTAACGAGTCGGAGAAGGTGGTGGCAGAGCGCCTGTGCTTTGTTCAGGCAGAGCAGCTCCGCGTGGGGCGACCTTCTTTTCCGCCGCTGTATCTGAGCAGTACGCCGCGGGGTGTTAACGGTTTTGATATTATGGCCGATACCAACTACCAGAAATATTCAGTACTTGTAATGGATGGAAACGCAAATGATTTTCTGGAAAGGGAAAATATCTTAACCAGTTTGTGGCTTACCTCCGATCTTACCGGACGGATAGATTCACCTGCACGCTATTTTGATATAGATACCGACCCCGAGGCATTGGATGCGTTACTGATATCCGAGAAGTGGAAACGCTTTGACTGGGATGATGTAATTAATGGAAAATTTCCGGAGATACGGTATACCCCCGAGCCCTATATTTCATATAAAGGCACCGTTTATGGAGGAGGGGGTGTGGTTGCCAATCAAACCGTAAACCTTATTTTCTATTTTGCCGACTCCACTACGCAGCTCAACCAGGTAACCACCGATGCCAAGGGGGTATTTGAATTGAAGAACCTGATCTTTGAAGAGCCGCTGAAAGTGTATTACCAGGTTAATGATAAAAAGGTGGCTCCCAGGGATGTTACTATAACATTTGAATCGCTGAACAGGATTGTTCCCTATAAGGGTACACTGCCTCCCGGAGGATATACCCTTACCAAAAGGCCGGCTAATGATAAGTTGCCTGCGGATATAGCAAGAGGGCTGGTCAACCTGAATAATCAGAAAGCAGCCGATGAAAGGTTCCGGACGCTTGAAGAAGTAAAGATAGTAGCCCAGAAGAAAAGCAACAAGGAGAAATTGAATGAGCAACTGAGCTCCGGTATGTTCAGAAGCATGAATGAAGATGTATTTGATCTTGTGAATGAAAACCAGGACGCCATGTCGTATCAGAATATACTTCAATGGCTGCAGGGGCGCGTGGCCGGTTTGCAGATCCAGATGCAGGGGGGTGATTATATTCCCGTTATCAGGGGAAGCAGGGTACAACTGTATCTTGATGAGATGCCTGTTGACCCGAGTGCCATAAGCGGTATGCCTGTAAGCAATATTGCCATGGTAAAGGTGATCAAGAGCGGCTTCGTTGGAGGTATTGGAGGTGGCGGCGGCGGAGCGGTAGCCATTTATACCCGCAGGGGGGATACGCAGGCAGCCAATACCCAAAAGCCTCCGTCGCTGAACAGCAGTGTGCTGGCGGGTTACGATAAAGTGCTTCCTTTTTATGAGCCCGATTATAAAGATGCATCGGTTAAGCGCCTGGAAAAGGACGCCCGTGATGTGCTTTACTGGAATCCCATGGTAATCCCCGAAGGAACTAAGCCTGTTCAGATCCGTTTTTATAATAACGATGATGCCAAAAGTATAAGGGTAGTGATCATCGGATTTTCGAAAAATGAAGATCTGCTGCTATATTATAATGAGCTATTCAGGTTTTAGCGATGATGCTTTTTCAGACCTGGTAGAAAGTTCTCCAGTTCTTCGAGTGTTTTCCCTTTGGTTTCTTTTACCTTCCACCAAACAAAGAAAAACCCAAGCACACATATTGCGGAGTAGATATAAAATGATTGTTCCTGCAGCTTCTCAAATAATACCGGGAAGGTAAAGACGAGAATAAAATACGCCGTCCACAGGCTAACAACTGCAATTGTGGTAGCTTTATCCCGAATTTTATTGGGAAATATTTCAGCAATCAATACCCAGGTAACGGGGGCGAGCGACATGGCATAGATACCAATAGCGGTTAATAAGAACCAGGATACCTGAGGGGAATGGTTTTTTAACAGGATCGTAACGATCACATACGTAATCGCTAATCCTGCTGCACCAATTAACATTAAAGGTTTTCTTCCTAATTTGTCAACAAGCAGCATAGCAACAATAGTAAAAATTACATTTACACCTCCTATAAAAACTGTTTGCAGCAATTGATCATCCTGCGATGCGCCTATGCTTTCAAATATTTTAGGCGCATAATTGAATACCGTGTTGATGCCACAGAATTGCTGAAACACCGCCAAGCCTATACCTACCAAAACGGCGGAGAATATGCCCTTTTTAAAAATATCTGCATACTGCGTTTTAACGATTCCACTTAAAGACACTGCAATATTGCTGATCGATTCATTTACAAAACCGGCATCACCTATTTTTTTTAAAACCTTTGTTGCCTGTGCGCTTTTACCAGCCTTTATCAGCCAGCGTGGGCTTTCAGGCAGCCACCATGCTCCGGTAAAAAATAAAACGGAGGGGACAAAACCTAAGCCGAACATCCAACGCCAGGCATCTTCTCCATAATTACGCAATGCATAATTAATGAGGTTTGTAAAAAGAATGCCCAGTACGATCGTCAACTGGTTAATGGCCACCATACGGCCACGCATATGCGCGGGAGAAATTTCAGCAATATACATCGGCGACAGCACAGAGGCCATACCAACGCCTATCCCTGCGCAAAACCTGGAAACGATAAACACATCTCTTGAAAAAGAAAATGCCATTGCCAGGGAAGAAAAGGCAAAAATAGCTGCAGCGATCAACAATCCCGGCTTGCGTCCGTATTTGTCTGACACGGATCCCGCCATCATGCAACCCATAATAGCTCCCAATGCCAGGCTTCCTGTTGCAAAGCCTTCCCAGTAGGCATCTAATGAAAAATGTTTTTGTAAAAAAGGTAAAGCACCTGCAATTACGGCGAAGTCGAATCCAAACAAATAACCTCCCATGGCGGAAACAAAAGAGATGCCCAGGATATAACGCGTATTGTAGGAATATTTCTTCTCTGTTTGGGGAATCCTGTCATTATTAAGTGTATGCATTCATAACCGCTTTAATGTACTTTTAATATCACAAGAATAAAATTTTATCTTATTAAAAACCGGTATACCGTAGTTTGCCGGTATTCTTCCCCGGGAAGTAAAACAATAGTTGGAAATTGAGGATGATTGACTGCATCGGGGAAACCCTGGGCTTCTAATGCAAGACCACTGCCGCTAAAGTAGCGTTGCCCTTTTTTACCCACATCAGTTCCGTCAAACAACGAAGCATTATATAGCTGAATGCCGGGTTGATCGGTATATACTTCCATGGCCCTTCCGCTTTCTTTCTCTTCCACTATTGCGGCCAATAACAGGGCGTTATCGGGCTTGTTTAAAATATAATACACTACATATCCTTTTCCTGGAAGGGACCCGTCAACAGGGTGGCCGATAGTTCGCAGACGGGTAAAATCAACAGTTGTATCTTTTACAGGAATAATATTGCCTGTGGGAATTAATTCATCATCACATTCAAGATGGTTTTCTGAGCAGATACAAATAAAATGATCCAATACACTCCTACTCATATCCCCATGGAGATTAAAATATGCATGGTTGGTAAGGTTGATGATAGTCGCTTTATCTGTTCTGGCTGAATAATGTATCGTCAAAGTATTATCATTACCCAAAGTATATATCACTTTTACCGTAAAATTACCGGGATATCCCTCTTCACCGTCTTTGGAAAAAAAGGTTAACACTAACGACGCCTCACCCTTATCGTTCATCATGGTTTTACCGTTCCAAACCTGAAAGCTGAACCCGTCAAGACCTCCGTGTAAATGATTTCTGACGGGATTTCCGAAGATATCGTTGGTTTCCAGCTGGTATTTAATTCCATTTAATTCAAAAGTTCCTTTACTGATTCTCCCGCATACACGGCCTACGATAGCGCCATAATATTTTTCTTTAGCTGTGAGGTAATCATTAATATTATCGAAACCTAAAATCACATCGTTCCATTTGCCGTTTTTATCAGGAACCCACATAGACAGCCAACGTGCTCCGTAATTGGTAAACTGGGCTGTACAACCATTTTTATTACGAAGCGTGAACAATTTTACTTCCGCACCCTTGATAATACTCCTGAAATTCTCCTCTTTTAATAATTCCATTTATAGTCATTTATCATGATCCCCGGACGCCCGCATATATTATTATTGTACAGGAGTAATTCTGGCCAACCAGCCTCCGCCGGGAGCTAACTCAAGCTTCAAGACTTCGCCTGCATTGATTTGACGTGATGACAGCTTATAATCTGTGGCGGCGGTTGCTGCGTTTATTCCATCCTCAATTATGGCTATATCGTATTTGCCGGGGTTTAAAAAATCAGTAGACAGTTCTATTGTCCGCCTGTTGTCATTTGTTATTGCTCCAATATGCCAATCAGCGCCATCTCTTCGGGCCAACACCGTGTATTTGCCGATCTTACCTTTCAAAAGCCTGGTTTCATCCCACTCAACCGGTATTTTTGCCAGGAAATCAGTACATTCTTTCTCCCGGTAGTAATCGGAGGGTGAACCGGGCAACATTGTCATGGGACTATTTAAAATAATAAATAAAGCCATTGCGTGTGCCCGTGTGCCCCATCCCATCGGATAATCCCAGATATGCCTGAAATTATGCTTGTTTGCGTTGCGCATGGTTGCGGGAATATAGTCCATCGAACCGGTAAACATGCGGATATAGGGCAAAAGATTATGGTGCTCAGGATTGTCATTATTGGATACCCCGCTTTGTTCGAATTCAATCAGCGCTTCCCGTGTCAGCACATTGGGGTATTTACGGCTTAGACCGCAGGGCTTATAGGCGCCATGAAAATTGACCACCATCTTTTTTTCGGCAGCTTTGCGGGCAACGGCTTCGTAAAACTCCACCATCAATTGGTCATCCCGGTTCATGAAATCTGTTTTGATGCCTTTGATACCCCATCTTTCAAATCGGTCAAAGGCTTCCTGCCATTGATCGTTCAATGTATTCCAGATCACCCACAGCAGCACGTCCACACCCTTCTTTTTCGCGTAAGCGGTAACTTCCTCCATATCTAAACCGGGAACGGTATGGAGCACATCACCTTTAGGACTCCATCCATCATCAAAAAGAAAATAGCGGAATCCCTTTTCTGCACAGAAGTCTATGAAATACTTGGCTGTTTCGGTATTAACGCCGGCCTTAAAATTAACGCTATAAATATTATTCTTGCCCCACCAGTCGAACATCACCACGCCGGGTTTAATCCATGACAGCTCTTTTAGCTCAGTGGGAGAGGCCAGTAAATAAACCATGTTATTACTGATCAGCCCTTCTTCTTTGTCGGCCACAGCAAATATCCTCCACGGGTAGGTTCTTTGCCCTGCCACCCTTGCTATATAGTTGTAGGTTTCCCCCACCTGGTTGCTGCTGTACGGGTTATTTGTCTTTACCAGTGTTTTTGGATAAGGTGGATGTATAGCCGAAATTTGTGACGTCCCGGTTCGCTTAACCCACAGTCCGGGGTAATTGTAGAGATCCGATTCCGTGATCATCACCAATTTGCCGTTTTGTTTTTCAACCAGCACCGGCAGGTTGCAAAGTCTTGATGGATCCACCTCACTCAGCTTTTTGAACTCATATGGCTGTTCATACGCCGAATGGAAAGACTTCTCCGACTGGAAGCGCATTGAATCTCCATCCTGGAACTGGATATTCAGGGTTTCTTTCACGATTGTCAGGCTGTCTTTCGAATCGGTAGCGAAACGGTAGGCCATCCCCTCGTTGAAAAGCCGGAATGTCAGGGATTGGCCCGATTTAAATGTCAGCACCAGTTCATTATATTCATTCCTGTAGATTTCGCTTTTTTCTCTTACTACCGGTTTAATGATCTCATTCACCGCGCTGCGCTTCACTTTCTTCACCCGTTGCGGGGCTGTTGCCGTTTGCCCGGTAATTATCGCCAGGTCCGAAAGGCTCAGAAGCAAACCGGCTTCTTTCTTCATTTTTAATTGTATCCCCTGCGGGTTATTTTCAATTTCGACCGACAGTTTTTTATCGGGAGATGACAGTATATATTGCTGCGCATGACCTGCAACACAAAAAAGGGACAGAAAAAACAAAGTCAGAAAGCCTTTCATAAATACAAATATTCGTTTTAAATTAATGCTGTTTTCCACCCGGCGAACATATTTACCTTCGGTGAGAAAAGTTCAAATTTTAGCAGAATATTTTTTCGGAACAAGGTGAAAATGTTAAATAAGTTCCACTGAATATCGTATTCCCGGTTTGTCAGGAGCTTACCATCCCGGGTTTTGTTTTAATTCGGGATTGATTAAAATTTCTTTTGTAGGCAATGGCATCAGGTAATGCTTATTGGGATCAAACTTTCTTCCGGCGGAGCTTTCCACGATAATAAACCCATTGGCATCGGTTCTGTTTTGCCAGCTTGCATCCGCATAAGGATTTCTGTTTTGGCCTTCCACTACAATAGGGCCTGCCCATGGAGTGCCAACAATTTTGATGCCTTTCACGTCTGTAGGGAGCTCGGTTTCGGCTGTTTTCCATCTTCTCAGATCATCGTATCTAAACCCTTCCAGTGCAAGTTCTATGGTTCGCTCCCTCCTTATTTCCTCCCGCATGTTCAGCCCATTGGCAGTAACAAAGCTATTGGTCAATGCAAGCATGCCTGCTCTTGCCCGAAGTAAGTTTATTGATTTATTGAGATCTTCATCACTGATACTACCATTTTTTTCAAAGCTGGCTTCTGCATAGATAAGAAGCATTTCCCCATATCTTAAAATATGGCGATCGTAACCGTATCCAAGCGTAAACGGCGACTCGTTAGAAACCGGATCTTCAGACAAGAACTTAAACGTAGTATATCCTGTATTGGCATTACGTTGAGGATAGAAAGGCCAGCTTGCAACCGGTTCGGGATACCAGAGTTGCATAGCTCCTGTGCCAGGCACAACAAAAGTCATTGTCATCCGTGGGTCGCGATTTTCGAATTCTGAACCTGTTTGATTGTAGCCCTGAAATAAAGGAGACTGGGTGATAGGTAACCCATCGGCACACAAATACATATCCGCCAGCTTTTTAGTAGGTAACAGATGTCCTTCACCAACTGTACTTGGAAATGTTTGATTGGAAACACTTACCTGGTAACGCCGGTCTAATATTGCTTCAGATGCATCATCCCCTTCATCAATAAAAAAATACCGGTAGCTCTGGGCGCCCTTAGCCGTATAGAGGGAATATTGTGTGCTGTTCATAACGGTTGTTGCGGCGTCAATAGCAACATCCAGGTAGGTGTTGGCACTGGCATCTCCTCTCGATTTGCCCCAGGTGCCTTCAAACAATGCCACCCTTGCTCTCAGCGCGTTGGCAGCGCCTTTGGTGATCCTGCCCACATCACTGCCCGACAATGCGCTTTTTTCAGGCAGGCTCGTTGCCGCTTCCGTGAGGTCTTTTAATATAAAATCCACGGTCTCTTTCCGTGTTGCTCTTGCAGAATACAATTCTTCGTCGTCAATATCCAGCTCACGGGTAATAATGGGCACTTCTCCGAACAGCTTATATATCATCCAGTAATTGTACGCTCTGAAAAATTTTGCCTCACCGATAAATGGTGTTAATTCTGAAGCTATAGGCGCTTCTTCCGCTTTTGCGATGATCTTATTACAACGCCTGATATAAATGTATGCATTGGTCCACCTGCTGTCGCTTTCGGTAGTCTGGTAGGTGCCGTTACTAACGGAATTGGGCACATCGTAGGCTAAGTCTGTATAAGTATCCCACGTATTAAAGCCTTCAAGTGAAAGATACAGGTTATTGGCGGCCATTTTAAAGTCTGCTGTTGTTTTCCAGAAGGTACCGTCAGAGATAGTGTCTTTAGGGAAAAGATCCAGCCCCTTGTTGCATCCTGTTAATAACAGGATGGAAACAGCGAGTATTTTAAAATATGTATGGTTCATGGTAGTGATTGGTTGATGGTTTAGAATTTGATATCCAGTCCGAAGGAAATTACGCTGTTAAAGGGATAGGTTTGCTCATCCGTACGTTCCCATGTTTCCTCAGGATCGAAAGAACGGTTCCATGTATCCTTTGAAAAAGTAAACAGGTCCTGCCCGCTAACATATACACGAATATTTTGCATCTTAGCTTTGTGCACCAGGGCTTGAGGTAAATTGTAGGCCAGTGTTAATACCTTCAGCCGCAGGTAAGCCAGGTTGTTCATACGCATGGAGGAATATCTCCAGTTCCAGTTCCGTATTCCGTCGAAGCCAACGGAACCGGGTATAATACGGGGATATTTTGCATCAGGGTTTTCAGGCGTCCAGTTTTTACCATAGAAGTATTCCAGGGGTTGCATCCATACCTGCCATAGTGGTACGCTGATTTCTCCTGTTCTTATCCCGCTTCGTTTTCCAATACCCTGCAGAATAACAGCCAGGTCGAACCCTTTATAAGAAACACTGATATTCGATGAATAAGCATACCGGGGAAGCAGGTTCCCTAAATACACCATATCGCCCTGTGTTCCTTTTCCTGCATCGCCAAAGGCAGTGATCTTTCCATCCCCGTCAACATCCTTATACATCACGTCTCCCACACCCAGGTTGGCAGGCACGTTGCCCAACTGTTTGTAAGCGGCCAGTTGCTCTTCATTTTGAATGATACCATCAAACTGGTATCCGAAATATGAATTTAATGAATAGCCTTTCCGGGCATAAATCAATCCTTCTCCGTACGCGTCATTTCCTTTCAGCTCAATCAGCTTATTCTTATTATCGCTGAGCATAGCCGAAATGCTATACCTAAAATTTCCGATCTGGTCATTCCAACCTAAAGTGAGATCCCAGCCTTTTGTTTCTAACTTACCTATATTTTGTGTGGGTGCCGATCCGCCTAATGTGGCAGGCAACTGATCATTTACCAGCATGTTCTTGTTGCTCTTGATATAATAATCGAAGCTTCCGGTCAACCTCGAATGCAGAAGTGCAAAATCAATTCCCAGGTTTCTTGCCTCGATCGTTTCCCATGTACGACTTTGTGAGGCAATGCTGGCTACCGCACCCGGTAATCCCACATTAGGTGATCCCAGGGGATAAGCGCCGGAAATAGAGATCAGGGAAATATAATCGTAGTTTCCAAAGTTAAGCTCCTGGTTTCCCGATTGTCCCCATGATGCTCTCACCTTCAGGTTGTCGAAAACATCCAGGGATCTGATAAAATTTTCTTCAGACAGATTCCAGGCTGCTGCAACGGATGGGAATAAAGCGCTCCATCGTTTGCTCTCTGCAAATTTGGAACTGCCGTCCATTCTCGTTGTAAAATCTATCAAATATTTTTTATCGAAGGAATAGCTTAACCGGCCAAAATAGGATTGCAAGGCCCAGGCAGATGCGCCCCCGCTGAAATTGGAATACTCTGTTTTTGTCCTGTCTGCAAGGTTCAGTGTAAATAGTTCATTGCTGGCAAAATTATACCCCGTTATGGATTGATTCTGGTAATCTTTCCTTTCACGGGAGGCTCCCACCATCACATTCACCTTATGTTTGCCTGATATGTTTTTGTTATAATCAAGATAAGCCGTATAATTCTGATAAACATTCTTAGAATTTGTAAACAAAGCGCTATTCGGATTATTTACAATGTCAAAATCGCTTCCGTCCCAATTGTGTTGTGCGAAGGTAGGGCGTGTTTCCTTCCTGTCATTGAAATCTATAATCACACCGGCCTGACCTACCAACAGCAAATCATTGAGCAGCTTAAGGTTCCCTTTCAGGTTAGTAGAGACCCGGTAGGCATTCTCCTTATTTAGACCTCCTTCCTCAAGATACTGAATAGGATTTCTAAACCCTCCCTGGTATTTATAAAGCTGTCCCAATGGATTATAGATGGGAACGTAGTTACCCATCTGGTTTACATAATATAATATGCTGCCAAGCGCAGTAGGAGTAACGATAGGCTGGTTCTCAAAGCTGGTCCTTGTTTCAATATTTATCTTATCGGAAATCTTAAAATCATAGTTCATGCGAAGGTTATACCGGCTGGAATGGTTTTCTCCATGCCTGAACACACCCTCGTTCCTTTCATATCCTGCCGAGAAAAGATATGAGCTGTTATCACCACCACCGGATATGCTGAGGTTATGTGTTTGCTGAGCGCCTGTTCCATACACTGCATCGTTCCAATCGTGCGACTGGTAAAATCCGGGGAAATTTTCAAGGTATTTCAACCATCCTGTGGGGTCAGGCTCCGCATTGTTCCTGATCTTTTCAAAAACTTCTTCAGAAACGCCGGGCAGGTTCACATTTCTCATGCCTTCATCATACATTTCGGCAAGGTGCAGCGTGTTTGTTCTCTCCTTTACAAACTGAGGTGTTTTTATTCCATAGTTCCCCGAATATGAAATGCTGGGCGAGCCTTTCTTCCCCTTTTTTGTGGTAACAATTATTACGCCATCAGCGGCACGTGCTCCATAGATAGAAGCGGCAGCGTCTTTTAATGCCGTGACTTCAGCTATATCGTTGGGGTTAATAAGATTAAGATCTCCGGGAATGCCATCTATCAGAACCAATACCCTGTTACCGCCCACCGAGGAGACGCCGCGTATTTGTGCTGAATAGTTCTCGAAACCGGGTCTGCCGCTTCCCCTGGTAATGGTAACTCCAGGTAAAGCTCCCTGCAGGGCAGTCATGGTATTGGTGAGCGGCCTGGTTTCGAATGCCTTACTGTCAACTTTAGACACAGCGCCCGTTAATTCGCCTTTCAATTTGGTTCCGTAGCCAATTACCACTACTTCACTAAGTTTTGTGTCCAGCAAGGGTAGGGTTACGTTCAGGCTTGTTTTGCCGCTTACCTTTATTTCTTCCTTTTGGTAACCAACAAATTCAAAAACAAGAATATCATTTGCAGATGCCCCTATTGAAAAATTTCCCTTAGCATCGGTAGTAGTACCAATATTGGGGGTTCCTTTAACCGTTATAGAAACGCTCTGTAATGGGTTGTTGTTCTCATCTCTGACTTTACCGGTAATATTTTTTTGCTGGGCAAATGACAAGCCCGATGAAAAGGAGAAAAACAGCACTAGTAAAAATCTCAAAGATGAAGCAGACTTTTTTTTAGTTAGATTCTGATTAGTCATGACAGCAATGTTTTAGTCATCAATTTTTAAGACTGAAAATCAAATTTATAATTATGGAAATGTTCTGTTGATGGATGATCCTTGGTGTTTAATGGATTATTTTACGATCCCATGAAAATATCAATGCTCAGATAATGCTATTTTTTTATGAGTGAGCATACCCTGGTGATTTTTATCAAGTTCCAGCACCTGTGCAAAAAAGTTGGCTGCTTTTGCTGCATATTCTTTTCCCAAGCCGAGATTTCCGAGCGCCATTAAATAATAACAATGAATTTTATTCAACAGGTTCAGATCCGTATCAAATACAGATAAGCCAGGTAGCGATACGGCAAAATAATCGATGCTGATGTTATCGTCAATATGCTTCTCTCCAAAGGATATAAGGCTTTTAAAAATGGCTGCAGCCTTTTCGGGGTCGTTCAGTTTTAACCATGCCAGTCCCTGGTAAAATATCTTATCGGGTTGGGGATCATTATAAAAAACAGCCTGAACAGGTTCGCTGATGCCCCGGGCTGCCATCCTGTAATAGCGGTCAGCCATAGCTTTGTTCCCCAGTTTTTCATAAGCCACTCCTTTCCAGTAATGAATGTCATTTTCCTGCGTTCCCGCCAGTTTGCCTTCACCCAGGTTAGATGGATAATTTTCCGCCTGGCTCAATAAGCCTAATGCCTCTTCATATTTACCTGCGCTAACAGCTTGTTTTGCCAGTTCAAGACAGCAGATAAGATATTGCTGAATTACTTTACCTTCTCCACCTTCCCAGGGATGGAATGTATGTGCACTTAAAAGAGACTTTGCTTTCCCGTAATCTTTCGATTGATTGTATAAGGTGATTCTCTCCAGGTAAAGGTCATCCCTCTGATCAACAAGGGATAAATGTTTATTCAAAAAATTAAGTCTTTCCGTGTGATCCCTGTTTAACCTTTTATACAATTGATCTAATTCCATTAATACGCGGGCATCTGTTTCATCTAATGAAAAAGCCTTTTCCATGAATCGTAATGCCTTATCGGCATCACCGCGTTTATTGTAGTAGGCCAATGAAAGATTGCGATGCACTGTTGGAAAGCGATCATTTATCTGTACAGACCTTTCCCAGCATTCAATGGCTTCATTGTATTGTCTTTTGTCGAACCAATAATTGCCCTGGTAATAATATGCCATGGCATCGCTGGGGTTCAATTCTATCGCTTTTTGAAGAACAACTACATCTTCTATTTTGTTCGGGAAAACAAAATCAGGCGAAAGCGACGCAGCTCGTTGAAAATGTTCCGTTGCCAGCGCTATGTTGCCTGACTGAGAGGTTAACCAGCCAAGATAGTATTCAACCAAAGTGTTTTTATCATCGTGCGTTTTATAAATGGAAAGAAGCTGTATGGCCTCTTCATACAGTCCCGCGTGTGCATAATCAAAAGCGTACTCCACAAAGTTATTCGCATTATTCCTGCTGATATTTTTCAGGTGATTCAATACATCGTTAGCGGCCGGCGTATGTCCTTTTTCATTTATTAATAAAACGTATTTTTCAAATAGGCAGCCGAAATTGAAAGGATCCAGTGCTAAAGACTCCTCAATGCAATCTTCCGCTTTTTTATAAAGGTTGAGCTTTCGGAGAATAAAAACCCTGGCATGCCTTGCTGTATGACTGTGATAATTCTTCACTAAAGATTTCCCGATAAAGTCTAATGCCGCTTCGTAATCCTTTTTTAGGGTGGCAATTCTCGCGAGGTTTAGATAGCCCGCATGCTGCCATGCATCGTTCCAGGTACTCTTGTAAAAGGCGTCGTAGGCTTCATCGTTCCTGTTTTGCATCATAAGTGACCACCCCAGGTTATAGTAGGGTTCGCCGTCGTAGGGATTGGGGTTATGCTGCGTGATCGTTTCAACCGCTTTTTTGAAAAGGGGCTCGGCTTTGGCAAAGCATCCCCGTCTCAAATACCATAAGCCCATTGCATTATTATTGCGTGTGTCTTTGGGGTCTCTTCTCAGCGCCTCTTCATAATAGTCGGTGGGTTTATATGTAGCATGACGATACTGCTCCAGGTGCTGTCCGGTTAAAAATAGTTGTTCATTGTTTTCAACATCAGCAGGACGTTTAGCGGGTTGTGCGGGCTGTGGTACAGGTCGGTCTATATATTTCTCTTCCTGGTAGCTTACCAGTTCTCTGCCTGTGGCTAGGTTGGTGATCAACAGTTTTACATCTTCCGGAAATATGCCCTCTGCGAGGATTACTTTTTTGAGAAAGGGATTTTCAGGAGAGGAAGAAACCGTTTTAGTAAACAGAAGTTCTTCACCTCTAATCAGGTCAATCTTAATTTTTTCATATACCGATGTAACGTATAATATAATTTCTGCTGTATTGCCATTTATTTCGAGATTGATTGCAGCATCCTTAGTGGCATTTTTTACCAGGCCCACTTCCCGGTATGGCATAAAATATTGCACGAAAGTTTTTTCCTCGTAAGGTTGAATCCACGAAAAATCAGGCTGGTTGTCTGTATAAACTCCCGTCATTAATTCTATATACGGCCCGTCTTCATCGGTAAGGTTCTTGTCCCAGGTACGGCCAAATTCACCATTACCCCATGTCCATTGCTTTTTACCCGGGGCAATGTGGTGGTCGGCCACGTGAAGCAAACCGCCTTTGCTGTCGTGTTCATATCCGCCCATAAAATTGTACCTTGAGCTTACTGCCATGTAGGAAGTGGGTACAGGAATATTTTTATATCTTGAAATATCTGTTCCGGGTGCATAATTTACTTTATAATAAACGCCTTTGGCTATGGGAAAAGAGGATACATCTCTTTTGCCATGATCAAACACCGCGTGCACATCTGGTGGAAAAACGGATTGATAGTGATCATTCACTTTAACGGCAGGGTTGGCCCACCATAAAAAAGTTTGCGGGAACGGGGTACGGTTATACAACTTCCCTTTTATTTCTATATATGCTTTGCCGGGGTATACCGTAAAACCCGCCATTCCCTTCGTTCTGAACATACGCTCCACTTCATTCACCCACACGGTTTTGCTGCCGTCCTCGTTTTCAGCGATCGTAAAATCTACCGGCTCAAAAGTGGAAGGCCGGTGATGCTGCGGCCAGTTAAACTCTATGCCGCCAGAAATCCAGGGGCCGGTAAGTCCTACCAATGCTGGTTTGATTACCCGATTGTAATAAACAAAATGCCTTTGTTTTACTTTGTCATAGGCCATTTGTATTCGGCCTCCCAGTTCAGGCAGGATCATTATTTTTAAATAATAATTTTCCAGGAAGACAGCCTTATAAGTTTTAACGATTTTATTATCCTCTATTTTTTCTATAACGGCGTAAGGATATACCACACCGCTGCTCCCCTGGTATACCCGCTTTTCCAGGAACATAGGATTTTTCTCCGGAAGCCCTGCAGGGTAAGTTGGAATGTTAACCTCCTCTACCCATGCTTTTACTTCTCCCTGATTCATAACAAGACAATATTTATTTGATGTTTAGATTCAAAATTATTCCATCATCTCAGCTTATTTGATGGAGAAACATTGTATTCAGATGGACTTTTTTACTATTTTTAAACCATATTCCTCAAATATGGAGCTTAGTATAAAAAAGAAAGAAGGTTTTCAGGGACAAAAGCTTATCGTGATCCCCAAGCAGGTCATTAACGGGAAATGTGTAAGAAATGAGATGATCAACAGCCTGTATATTACAGACATCGGTTACTATCCCAAAGCACGGTATCACTATATGGAGCGGGCACGAGGCGCAGAACAATATATATTGATCTACTGCCACGATGGTAAAGGAAATGTTTCTATACGGAATAAAGAATACAATATGCAATCGGATGATTTTATTATTATTCCCAGTGGAACACCTCATTCTTACACCGCAGATGAAAAGGATCCATGGAGTATTTACTGGATCCACTTTAAAGGCACCATTGCCAATAAAATCGCATCCGACATTGAAAAAAGGAAGGGACTGAGATGTTCTATCAGGTTTAAAGAAAGAACCATTGCTCTGTTTAATGAAATCTATGCTCAATTAGAGAAAGGATATTCCAAAGACAACCTGATCTGCGCCAATATGTGCCTGTCTCATTTTTTTTCAACATTTCTTTTTAACGACAAATTCGATATGTCGGGTAAGTTAAGCAATAAGGACACGGTTGACCTTGCTATAGATTTCCTGAGTAAACATACGGCGAGCATGTTGTCCCTGGAAGACATCGCCTGTGAAGTAAACCTGTCGCCTTCACATCTTTCATATTTGTTCAAGAAGAAAACAGGTTTTTCCCCGATGGAATACTTTAACCATTTAAAGGTTCAGATGGCCTGCCAGTACCTGCTCTTTACTAAATTAAGAATCAAAGAGATCTCGCAGGAGGTAGGTATAGAAGATCAATACTATTTCTCAAGAATGTTCAAAAAAGTAATGGGAATGTCACCTAATGAATACCGGGGGAAAAAAAATACCAGATAGGAAACGGGCATTGTCGCAATGTATTTCTTTCCTACAAATCCATTAGGATATTTTGATTATTCAGTGAATACTAAATAAGGAGGCAGGGATAACAATACATCGCTATCCCGTTTTCACCCTGGGATCGACAATGCTGTACAATATATCCGAAAGGATATTGATAAGCACGAATAATGTTGCGGTTACCAGCACGCTGCCCATCACCACCGGGAAGTCGAGCTTATCCAATGCATCTACCGTTACTTTCCCGATCCCTTTCCAGCCGAAAATATATTCCACAAAGAATGCGCCGGCCAGCAGTTCGGCAAACCATCCGGTAATTGCCGTAAGCACCGGGTTGAGTGCATTACGGAGGGCATGCTTGAATATTACTTTCCTTTTGCTGAGTCCTTTGGCGTAGGCGGTGCGTATATAATCCTGGTTCAATACATCCAGCATGGCGCTGCGGGTAAGCTGGGTAATGATGGCCAGGGGGCGGATGCCCAGCGTGAGGGCGGGAAGGATAAGGTTTTTCAGGGCAGGATATTTTTCACCGGTATAATTATCGTATTCGTAATAGCTTCCGGTTAGGTTCAGCCCTGTATAAGGTCCCAACACAATAGCAAAGCAGTAAGCAATAAGGATACCCGTAAAAAAGGAGGGAGCCGAAATACCCACCACACTGCTAAAAACTGCAGAGGTATCCAGCCAGGTATTTTGCTTAACAGCCGCCAGCACGCCCAGTGCGATGCCGGTAACAGCGGCAAACAGCATAGCTGCCATCGCCAGCAATATGGTGCCCGGCAAAGCTTCCATCAGTACGTTCAGTACATCTCTTTTGGTTTGATAGGAGTGACGCAGGTAAGGAAGCTTGATGGCAAGGCTGGTGTTTTCGCTACCGATGAACCATCCTTTCAGGTTCTTTTGCCTGATCTCCTGCCCGGAATGAACGCTTACAGGTGAAATATCATTTACATAATATAAAAACTGTTTCCATTTGGGCTGGTCGAGGTACAACTCTTTACGTATGTTTTGAATGGTGGCACTGTCGCCTGTTTGTCCTAATACAAGGCGTGCGGGATCACCGAAGCCCTGGAATAAAAAAAATACAATGCATACCACTCCTGCCAGAACAAGCAGCGCATAAAAAATTTTCCTGGTAAAGTGTTGTATCAAGCAATGATGATTTTCGGAATTATACTGTTATTCTCCCGGCAGTGACCGTATGGCTTTTATGGCATCATCCCAGTCGGCGTAGCTCCATTTGTTCCTGATCGTTCCGTTTTGCAGCAGGTACAACGCAGGGTTAGTACGGGCTGCTGTTTTGATAGGCACCACATCACATTTTAAGAAGGTTATACCGGGCGTGCCATTAAAGTAGCCGCTGATCCCTTCTGCATTGTTCGTAATAACGAACAGGCTTATTCTTTGCTGCTGCAACGCAGGGTATAATGCTGCCAAACTTTCCAGCCATTTCCCTGTGCCGGGGTCATCCTTTATAAATAGGAATGCAATGTAACCCGGATCGGAAAGCACCTGCATGGTGGTATCATTGCCCGAGAGGGTGGTGAGCACAAAATCCTTGATGGCAGGTTCTGCGTTCCCTTTTCGGATCAGCTTGTCGTAACGTTTTACAAAATGATAAATGGAATCATCAAAGTCGTCCGGAAAGTTGTCGGAAGTAAATTCAACCGTGGCTCCGTCTTTTTCGTATACAAAGCTGATCACTGTGCTGTCTGGTATGGCGTTGGGTGGTATTTTCATCTTTTCGGGAATATTATTGCCTTTTTTAAAAGGCAGGCAATCGGCAATGGGCAAATGTTTCAATACATGCCATTGCAGCCCTATGCTGAAGATCACAGACAGGAAAATAATACCTGCGCTTCCTAATGAAGATAATGCAGGTTTGATCTTGTTTCGCCATGAAAAGATAAGCAGGATCAGCAGTAGCAATACGATATCTTTTATAAAAGATGCTTTTGGGGTAAGGGGGATGCAATCGCCGAAGCATCCGCAGCTTCTGAATTTGCCCGACAGGTAAGCGTATCCTGTGAGGAATGTAAAGAAAATGATCAGCAGCAGTAAAAGCCAGCTGAATAAACGCATCTTCCATCCCACCAGCACCGCCACACCGGCTACAATTTCAAAAGCGATCATGATCACAGAGAAAGGCAGGGCATAATCGTTAAGGGCATGCATAAGCCCGGGCAACCAGCCGGATTGCGCCCACACTTCAAAAAATTCCTGCATTTTATAGGCAAGCCCTAAAGGGTCATTGGCTTTTACCAGCCCCGAGAAGATAAAAAGGATGCCAACAATGTACCTGGAAACAGTAATGATTGATTTCATTTGTAAAATGGCTAAGAATAGTACATGGCTAAACTACAATAAAAAAGCGAAGGGCTGGCTTCGCTTTTCGTATGTTGTAATGTATTGCTTTTATTCCTCCACCACAGGGGCGTCAGGTGCGTTGCTTTTTACGGAGGCAATACCATTGTCTCGGCCGGCTTCACTTTCGTACATCTGGCTCTTCCCTATTACCTGTCCATTGGAAGCTTTTAGGGTGAAATAAGGTTTCCCGTTAGTGGAGGTGAGCTTTTCATAGCGGGAATCATCACCTGCATTTTTCTTTACCGAATCAATCCCGTTTTGCCTGGCGGCAGAGGTGGTATAACCTTCGCTGCTGAGAATTACCTGCCCGTTGGTTGCCAGGAGGTTAAAATAAAATTGCCCGTCTTTTCCTGTTTTTGTCACGAATTTTCCCATGGTTTATTCTTTTTAATGAAATTCAATATACGTTTTTTTAAGATATCAGGTTATAAGAACCTTTTTAAAAATAATTTCGGGAATTATGTTATAAAGAACGACAGCCTGTGGCTCATTCCACATGGTGGCTATTCATCGTGTATGTTTTCTGTAACAGCAGGATCGGCAGCATTGCCGTATGTGATGATCCTGGATTGAATGACGAGTTGTCTGTTTTGTATTTCAACCGTTCCCATAGGTTCGAAATTGTATTATCGCATACGGATAATGGGTTTATCTGCCTGTCATTTCCGGTCTTTATGCTGTTCCGCAAATGCGATGTACTGCTGCCAGTCGTACAACGTAATATCGTGCCTGCCCGACCGGGTGTGATATCCTATGGTTGCTCCTATCGGGGTATTTACTGAAGGCATCTCATTAACCGTTAGTCCCTGTAAATTGTAAAGTGCATACACCGGCTCCGCAGCTTTTGCCGAAAGAAATTCACCTTTGGGATCAGCCCATTTATCGTCTTCGGCACTGGCAATATACAGCGGCCGGGGAGCAATAAGCGCTAATAGCATATGCTGATCAACGGGCAGCATTTCCGGATGATCATTATAGCTTTTATACCGGCCTATGAACCAGTGCGGGAAGCTGGTATTCAGGTTGCGTATGGTTTCGCCGAAGATCCTTCTGGAGAGTGCTGCGCCTCCTTCGCCGGAATTATTGGAGATCACGATAGCAAAGCGCCGGTCGTTGGCGCCTGCCCACAAAGCAGTTTTGCCCAGGCGGGAATGCCCGATCAGTATGGTGTGTTTGTCGTCTACCGCAGCGTCTGATTCCAGGTAATCCTGTATCCTGCTCAGTCCCCAGGCCCAGGCGCCTATTGCGCTCCAGTCATTGGTTGCGATATGCAGCGCATCTTTCATGGTGGTGCGCACACCTTCTTTCCATCCCTCTTTATCATCGGGCTCCAGGTCGTAGTAATGGGCAGTAGCCACACCATATCCCTTGCCTATAATTTCTTCGATCGGCCATCGTGAAGCCGAAGTGCCTCTCGCTGCTTCAATGGCTTCGCCGGGAGATACGCTGTCATCTTTCTTTCTGATGTACTTTGAGGGCCGGATCGCTTTATCTGCCGCAATGGTGTGGTTGCCGTTAAAGTTAAGACCGGCAAATACTGCTACGGGATGATCTGCTTTTGGCAGGTACAGCAGGAGATCCATTGAAGGGGTTTGATCACCCTCTGCAAAATAAATGGTGACCTGTTTCCGTATGGCTTTCCCGTTCAATGCGGCGGTATCCGTTTCCATAACTTTAAAATGCAGACCTGCAGGCCTGCCTGGTATTTTTCCATATACATGATCGGTGAACAGCTTTACAATATAAGGTCTTTGCTTTGACTCCCATTCTTTAGCGGTAGTAATGGCTTTCCCTTTGGGGGAGATCAACGGATCGGGAAGAGTATAGGGAAGTACTCTCGACTCATCATAATTTGCAGGGGGCGCCTGGGCGCAGGAGATCGCCGAATATAATGTGGCAATCAGAAAGGAGAAGAAATGTCGTTTCATCTCAGAAAAATAAGAAAAAAAACGAAGAAGTTTATAGTTGGGAAGTTTGAAGTTTGGACAAAGCACCAAAAACCAAATCACAAGAAGCAAATAAAAAATAAATCCCAAAATCAGAAATCAACAAATCAGCAATGGCTATGAGCCATCAGCAGTGCTCAAATTTCAAATTGGCACCTGTCAATGACAACCACAGCTTCCACCACAATTGTGATCATGATGATGGACATGGCCGTGCGATAATTCTTCAGGAGTAGGCTGCCTGATATTTTTTATGGTAACGCTGTAGTGTAAAGTCCTTCCCGCGAGCGGGTGATTGCCGTCGAGGATAATTTTATCACCGTCTATATCGGTAACGATCAATTCCTGCCCGTCCGATGATTGCACCATTGTTCCCAACTGTACCTGCTCCGCGCCTTCGGGGAATTGTGTACGGCTTACTTCAAAAACCAGTTGGGGGTCAAATTCGCCGTAGGCCTCACCGGGCGTTAATGTTACCTTTTTTTCTGCTGCTATCTGCAAGCCCGTGAGGGCATTTTCCAGGCTTTGCAAAATATTGCCATGACCGTGCAGATACTCCAGAGGCTCCAATCCGTCGTTGCTGTCAACCACTTCGCCTGTTTCATCGGTAGCATTATATTCAATGCTTATTATCTTGTCTTTTTCAACCACCATTGTCATTGATTTTTCTTATGATAAACTTTTATAAAGATAAGCCCACGAACGGATATTCCCAGCAATATCAGTGTGCGGCAACGGGAAATGTAAGTTTCCGTGCAAGCCAGCTATCCTTCACTTTAATAAGCCAGTTATCTTCGAGGTCTTTTCTGGTTAACACCGTATTATTGAAGTAGAGCGTGTCGGCAGTGATAAAATTATTTTCAACTGCAGAAGCCAACTCCCTCATAGGTAGTGTTTGTATTTCATCATTGATCACAAAAGCTAAAGTTTGCCTGTCGAACAAAGAAATGCCAAACTGTGTTTCCATTTTCTTGATGAACCTTTGCATGCTGTCTGTGCTGCATCCGCCAACGTGTGTATGCGTATCATCTGCCATCAGTATAATGAACCGGTTGAAAAAGACAGCCGCGAAATTTTTAACGTCTGCACCGTGGGAAAGCCATTGCTTTGAAAAGTCGTTCAGCATGTTTTCAACTTCCGGTAGTTCCGCCGGGGTAAATAGATTACTGCTCTGGAATATCCATACCCTGGATGCCGGATCGTAGCCCGCAGGTAGTAGGTGCCTGTATTCTGTATTCATGCTGCAAAAATAAAGGATATGCACGGAAAAAGAGCGCCGGGGGATTGCTTGGAGCAATTGTAGTGTTGTGTTAACCCTGATTTGCCGGGTGAGTTGTCTCACAGATCCCACAGATGATCACAGAAACACTATCTGTATACCAAAATGAGCGTTATGTGCCATTGTAATATTCCCACAGGATTGCGGAGATCTTTTTTGTTATTATCCACGCTTCATTATCCTCATTCCAGCGATGGTCTTTATTGTTTTTAGTAAATATGCTGAAGATATAAGGCGTTTTTTTACCGTTTACATACAGCACCTCATTGCGTGTGGCATCAAGGGCGCCGGTTTTGTCGGCTGTAAACACGCCCGCCGGGATCTGTGACAGTGCCTGCTTGTCCCAGTACTGCCGGCTTAATAAACGGAGCATTTGATCGCTGGCGGATTTGCTATATATCTCGCCGCGAACGATCTTTTCCATCACGCCGGCTATTTCACGGGGAGTGGATTGCCCCCAGCCGTATATCCGCCTGTTTGCTTCACGTCCGGGAGTCCGGCTGTTTACCCTTGTTACAATGCAACCAAGACTGTCCATGATCTCGTTGATCCTTGTTCCTGAACCTGCCAGCGCTTGCAGCCAAAGGCTGGCGCAGTTATCGCTGATGGTGATCATCAGCATCATCACTTTTCCCAGCTCAATAGTGGCGCTGTCTTTAAAGCGGGAAAGTATGTCGTCGCCTTCGTCGTAGAAAAGTGAGTCCCTGTACATCAGCCGCTGTGTATAGCTCAGTTCGCCCGTTTCAATTTTTTGCATGACGCCCAGCAGGATAGGGATCTTAACAATGCTGGCAGTGGGGAACAACGTGTCGGCATTGATATATGCTACCTTATTGTGTTTCAGATCGTGTACGTATATGCCTATATCGCCATTGAAACCTTTAACGGCTTCCGTAAGGCGGCTTTGCAATTTTTTGTCCGTTTGCTGTGCGCCGGCAGAAGCGATACATAAAGCAAATAAAACGGTGACGGCAATTTTCATAGGATGAATGTAATATATTTTGAGGAAAGATCCGGTGGTAAAGGATTACACGTAAGGGCTGTTCAAGCTAAAGGAAATATGATTCTGTATTTAACCACAAAGTGCGCAAAGAATGCACAAAGTGGCACAAAGAATACTCCGGCATACCTTTTCATCTTTGTGTGTATCTTTTTGAATTTCAGCGCTGAAAATTTATTTGATTTTTGTGATTTGTTTTTTGTGATTTGTTTTTTGTTGCTTCCTTTTACCCTGAAACATAGCTATAACAACACCCTCATTTTTTATTCGGTTGATGCATCATCAGCGCTTCGATTTCCGCCCTTACCTTTTCAGGTGGCAGAAGCGCTACCAGATAAGACTGTTTCCCTTTGGGATCATCTTTCCATTCATTGTTGCCGCCGTTGAGCACAATATGGCCCCGTTGGATTTTATAATAAGGAGAAACACCTCTCACCGCTACCAGCACGGCGGTCTGATCCCAGCTCATGCGCCCGTTGTGGTCGCTTTCACGATAGGACATGGCTTTGGCAAAAGCATCTTTTACCGGGCTATTGGTGATCGATTCGTCAGTAGTAAGTTGTTTGCCGGTAATGATTTTTTGCCCGATCTCAAAACCACTGTACAAAACAGGAGTAGGCCAGTTCATGAACACTTTTTCGGATGCAGCAGAGTCAATGAAAACATTGTATTCCCGTCCTGCCGGGAATTTTCCTGCCATGGACACCAGTTGCTTCACCTTTTTAGCCACGAGCGTCCTGCCATTTAATTTTGAATACCGGTCGGGCGGAGAATCCAGGAGCCTGGCAAGATTGGTTAAAAAGCCTACCGTAACAATAGTGACACTTTTATTGGGCTGGGCAGCCAGCAGTTTTCTGTACAGCTCCACGGCATCCGGTATCTCTTCTGTGCTTTTGATCGTATGCGGATACCGGCTTACCAGCAGTTCCGGCCATTGTTGCACTGCACCATGATCCGGAGCATCAGCAGCTTTTGGCGCGCCTATAGGCAAACCGGGGCGGCCAAAGTAGATGTTCAGGAGATTAATAGTGGGAGCCACGAGCTTATTTTTGTTGCTGGCAATAACAGCCAGTGGCTTTGCTTCTCCCTTATCGGACAGGGCATGCAATACTGCCACGGCGCCTACATCATCATAATCAGGACCTATATCGGTGTCGAGGATAATGGGAACGAGCCTGGGAACTTTGGATTGGGCATGCACTGCTGCACAACCCGCACTTAAAAATGCAACAATAATCAACATCTGTTTTTGCATAATCGTAGATATTTAAATGTTGATATTATCAATACCTTCCGGGAACAGCCGGTACGTTTTACTTATCACGTGAAAATAAACTTTAACTTTCAAAGTTGAACGGTTGCAATGTGAAGGTCATGACCTCGAATAGTAGTAAACCTTTCTTGGCAGGGAGGCATATTATTTGTATTATTGAGATACCAGTACTTGATAACTGACCGTTTTCAATTCTATAGTCTCTTCCAGTGCGGCAAAGATATGGCGAAAGATTGATTGTCTCAGTCTTCTATTTTGATCAAAAAAATCTGTACAAAACTCCCCTGTTGATCGGAGACATATTTATTGTAGGCTATTAGTTTACCATTATTAGAAAAGACCGGGGCGCCAACCGGTTTATTCTTATTATCCGCCGGTGGTGTTATGGGTCTTGTTTCTCCTGTTTTCAAATTGGTAATCAATATCCTGTTGTCTGCACAATAAGCAACCCATTTACCATCTGGACTGAAATTAAAAGGGCCTTGTACTGAAGAGTTATTATGTGTGAGTTGTTTTATTTCGCCGCCGTTCGGACTCACGCCAAAAATTTGTATAAGACCATAGGTATCAGGGGAAAGAAAACCAATAGTGCCGCCATCGGGTGTTGTGCGAAGCCAGAAACGCGGACCAGATAACCCTGCGTCAGTATATGTGATTCTCCGTATTGAAATCCCTGATGGAATGTTTGGACGGGTTTTAATTGTGCCCTCTATAGCTACTCCTTTTGTTTGCCGAAGAATATCATCCGGGAGGTCTGCAACAAATACCTCTGTTATCGTTCTGCCTTCCTTGTTATGGGTATTACCCTGGAAAGCAATTGCCTTTGCCTGCCTTTTACCATCGCTGTGTATATAACCGTTTTTACCGATCCACCCTTCATCAAAAGCTTTGTCAATATTATCTGAGCCGGGTAAAGGATTTTCAGTAACCGGAACAACCAGCACGGAAAACATATTGCCGGAGTGGTTCTCCATTGTAGAATCTTCTGCCACCTGTACTGGTCCGGCAACCATCACCCCGATGGTCCTGAGGTCTTTTACGGTGCTGTCTGTTTTAGAAAGTTGCTCAATAATAAAATCATTATACGTAAAGCTTATCCACTTCCCATCGCCGCTCCATGTGTGCGCATGTGTACCACCTCGTAATGCGCCGGGTGTAAAAGGCGGCGTAATGTCACGGGCATCCATAAATATCGGTTCAAAGGGATGCTGTATATCAATAGCTACTCCTGTTCTGCGGGTGAACCCGTAAGGATTTTTCTTTGAAGCGTTCCTGATGCCGTGGATAAACAATACTTTGTTTTCCCGGGGAGAAAATGTTACAGCTCCCACACCGGGGCCATATTCCGTTTGATCTGTTGTACGATACAGTGATCTGATCTCCTTTGTTTTTATATTGACCATGCCTACGGAACCGGTACTACCAATGGCATTTTCATTGTTCCGGCTGTCAAATACTATCCATTCATTATTTGGAGAAAAAACCTGCGTGTTATGAATGGTATGGCCCTCATGATCAGCAGTTAGCTGTATCTCTTTGTATTGCATAAGATCACCATTGTAATTGCAGCCGGAACAGGTTGCCACCAAAAGCAGGCTGCTGAATATCATATTCCTGTTGAAGGGCCTGCTCAATTTCATACACGGGTATTGTTACTGAGCATTTGTTTAACCTTGTCCACACTTTTTCTTATTGCATCAGATTCTTCATTGTTGAAGTTGTGATGCAACGGCAACGCCATGATATTACTGGTAATCTCCATTACCGATAAAACTTTTTTTATTCCTTTCAGGAAACGGTAGCCACCGTCACCCTGGCTGTAGATCACCGATGAAATTTCCATGACAGCCTGCTGTAGGTAGCGTACCACTTTCAAATCACCCTCAGCGGCAGCCTTATACAAACGCACAAATAAATGAGGAAACATATTGGAGCCTGAATTTACACCTCCGTTACCTCCCAGCAGCACAGCCTGTGCCATCATTTCATCAGGCCCTACAAAAACAGAAAAGTTCGGGTTATCTTTTAAAAGATAGAGTAGCGTATTGAAATAAGGGCTAATACCTGAGCTGTCCTTTATACCCGGGATGTTTGGATGCTTTGAGAGCGCAGCCACGGTAGAAGGTTCAATCATAATCTTTGTTTGAGCCGGCATGTTATACATAAACACAGGTAAAGCAGATCTATCGGCAAGGCTGTTGTAATAAACTGTCAGCTCAGGCTGTGTTAAAGTGAAATAAAAAGGAGGAGCAGCCACAACCGCAGATGCACCCGCATTTTTTGAAAAAGAGGCAAGCGCAATACTCTCTGCGGGTGAAGGATCTGTTATACCAACAAATAACGGAACACGACCGCCAATATACCCGGCGCTAAGCGATACCAGCTCCTGCTTTAGCTTGTTAGGTAAGCTGGTTGCCTCTCCTGTAGTGCCTAAAACAAATATACCATTTA
The DNA here is from genome assembly GCA_964599035.1 of uncultured Terrimonas sp. Taxonomy (GTDB): domain Bacteria; phylum Bacteroidota; class Bacteroidia; order Chitinophagales; family Chitinophagaceae; genus Agriterribacter. Next base: position 51,509 of record CAZREP010000002.1, read on the forward strand.
CACCACCGTCAATAAGGTGTTCAATGATTTCTTTTAATCCTTCTTTGTCAATCGCCTCATCATTTAAAAGCGGGGTTATCATAGGGGTTATAATACCATTCACGGCTGATCTCATCATTTTAAATTTTTAAGTAATTATTCTCTACAACCTAAATGATTTGGCAGCATCATATGATTCCTGCCCTACCGTATCTGTGCCTCCCTTAAATCCGGGCCCCCCGGCCGCTACATAACCGTGACTTGCACCATTTTGATCGGGGCTGACCCAGAAGGAATATAACTTTCCGCTTTTTAACTGGAACCGGAACCGTACCGGCTTTCCGATCAATGCACTAAGATCATCTACTCCTTTCCAGTTTACCCGCTGTATAGTACTATCTGCCGAAACCGCTTCACAGTGTCCAAATGTAAAGGGAGATATTGCCCGGTTTTTTTCATCTGTAATCTCAACCTTTAGTTCGCCGCCCTTACAATCTGCGTTTACAAAAAGATATTTACCTTTAAACGTAACGGGTCTTGTCAATAACATGCCCCCTTTGCTATCTGCATTCATTGATGCAAAGCCATCCCGCCGCAATACGGCAATGCCGGTACTTCCAAATGAGTGCATGCCATTCTTTACATATACGCTGCTTTTCTTGGACTGATCTCCTTTAAACCCTATATAATAAAACCAAAGCTGATCGCCAACTACAGCGCATATTCCTCCTACGGACTGTACGTAACCGCGATCCCAGGATCCTTCTGTTCTTGTTGCATTGATAAAAACATCCCTGTTAGGACGATCCCAATGAAACCCATCTCGGCTGAATGAAATTTTAAGTTCAGTGATCTTAGGCGTAGCATTTTCCAGGCATATTTTGTTGTCTGGCCCAAGATGTACCTGATGCAGCCCCAGCATAATACTCTCGTACCCTACCGCTGACAGATTATACAGTTGTGCCTTGTCGCCAATAGCAGGATCCGGAAGATCCAGTTTGTCCGCCCCTGTCCAGAAGACAATATCTTTAATATTCCATTGTGCACCTTTCAGAAAATCGTCATGCTCATAGTAATAACGGGAACGGCCAATCGGGGATTTTCCGTATTGCCCGGTATTGCGCAGGCTATATACCCATTTTTTCCGGAAAGGATTATAGAAGATAGTAGTTCTGTCTCCACAAATACCTGTTTCCACTTTCTTTTTCCAATGAATACCATCTGAAGAAACCATCGCATACCCGGTATAAATATGCTTTTTTGCACCGGGTATGTCATTGGGCGGTCTAAGAAACATTTTAAGCCGTTCTTCCGGGTTGTCCGTAAAATGATCAAGAAAAACAGTACTGGAGTCTGCGATAATATCCGGAATAATCACATTGGTACCTGCATCCATCTCCAGTTCAGGTCTATCCCAATGAATGCCATTCTTACTTGTAGCATAAGCCATTTTGTAAAGCCATCCTGCTTCGTACCAAACTTTAAATAACTGGTCTTTCGGATCCCACCATACGCCACCGTCTTTTGCATTTGCACCGGGGATGCCCCAGGGCCCCTGTTCCACCCATGTTTCCGGCTTTAATACAGGATTACTGTTAAGCTTGCGGGCGTTGTAAAACTGTCTTTTCAGCGAGCTTTTTTCTATCAAAAAATCATCGACAAGTAGCTGGCGGCCAACATCTATGGGAATAACCGTTGGAGGATTTCTGAGATAAGGTACGTTCATAGGTTCATAATTACCAGGATCAATACCTTTGGGCGGCCAATCAGAAGGCAACCTTATACCATTATATAACAATTCTCCTGGCTCTGAAAAATTAAAGAATTCCTCTTTAGGTAATATCAGTCCTGTCAATCCCAATGCAGAAGTATTCTTTATAAAATCACGACGGTTTATCATAAAAATAATTTTGTTTTTGTTACGAAATGGTAAGGATCTTTTTAGGTCTTAAAAAAACTATTTGAATAACGAATGCTGTCAGCACAATAACAGCAAGCATGGCAAAATCCCTGCCCAGGTTTCCGGCATCAGTAGATTTGCCGAGCAGATCGGTAACCATTGCCCCGGCAAAAATGCCGCTCATATTCATAATACCATAAGCAGTTGCCCTGATGTGTGGAGAAACGAATTGATACAGAATGGGCATGTTATTGGCGTCGAACATGCCAAAGCCTATACCAAAGCAGCAGCCTGCCAGTACAGTAGCAGCAATGGATTGCCCATAACCGATCAGCAGCAAAGCCGGCACCATTAAGAAAAGTCCGATACCGCTTGTATACACCCTGCCCCTGATGTTTTTTTGAAGCCATCTGTCTGACAATATGCCGCCAAAAATTACTCCTGTAAAAGAAGAGGCAGCAATAGTAAGGGTAGCTAATGGGCCGGCTACTGCGATATCCAGCGAAAGCTTATCTGCAAATAAGGTAGGCAGCCAGTTTTTGGTAGCCCACCCCGGAAGACATGGTACTGCGAAACAAAAAAGGATAAGCCAGAAATAAATGTTGGTGAACAACAGCTTTAATCCCGCAAAAAAGGGAATGGCGGGTTGCTTTTCAGCCTGGTGATCTGATGCGGCATCAGGATTCCGGCCGGTGTCTTTTAAAAACAACAGCAACACGACAGCATAGGCTATGCCTATAAATCCAAAACTATGAAAAGTTGCATGCCAGGAATATTGCGCCGCGATAGTAGCCCCAAAACCACCCAGCGCCTGACCGAAGTATAAGCCTGTCATATGAATACCTATGGCCAGCGACCTTGATTTATTGGGATGGAAATCCGCTATCAGCGAAAGCCCGGCAGGCATATACAGCGCCTCACTTACACCCATTACCGCTCTAAGCCAGTAAAGTTGTTTAAATGTAGTAGCATATCCCATTGAAAAGGTTACGGCCGACCATACAAACAGGCTTCCAACGATAAGCCATTTACGGTTGATCTTATCTGCAATAATGCCTGATATTGGATTGACCAGCCCGTACACCCAAAGAAATATACCCATCAGGTACCCGAACATGGTGGCAGATTGTAATTCCACAATATCAACCTGCATAGAGGTTTTCATGGTGGCAAGCATCTGCCTGTCAAGGTAATTGAGCAAGGCTACCACCCATAGTAGCGCGACTACTATCCACTTGTAGTTCTTTCTACTTTGAAATGGCATTATAATATTTATTCATTTTTAAATAAAGAACGGGAAAATTCTGCTCCTTTTTTCAGCACTGCCTTCTGGGCAGGATCGACAAATATGGTATTATCATTATTGTCCATTAAAATATCAACCGTTGTACCTTTGAATATATTTCCGGTAACGGATACATCTTTCCCATTCTTTTCAAACTGAATCACACCTGCGGCATTCGGTCCCGTGGTAAATATGTTATCTTTAAGAATTACCGGGCCATATTCAGCTCCCTTTTGGTAAGTTGTAAAGTATATCTCAGGAAAGCTTTGCCATCCTCCTGTTTTAAAATCTCGTCTTCCTGTTTTTGGATCATGAGCGCCCTTTGTTGTATTGTTTACAAATACATTATTCTGTATAATAATGTTTTTAGGTTGATTTATCCAACTTCCACGCCCGCCGTTTCTAAATATATTACCTGTAACAGTAACGTTTTCGTTCGACCTTTCAATACTTACTGTTCTCGATCCATTCGTTCCATCAACCGTATTTCCCACTACAGTTGAATTTTTACAATGGTCTGCAATGAAAAATGCGCCCATCCTTGCTCCCAGAATGTGATTGTTTGCAAATACATTATTATAACTTTTTTGAATATGCATAGCGTCACCCAACGCACTTATCCGGCAGCCAATAATTTGAGTATTCATACAGCCAACCAAATCTATACAGCCTTTACCAAGTCCTGCGTTTATAGGAGCAAATTGATAAAATAGCTTTCTTACATTATTGATAATTTTTACATTAGGGCCTCCACTATCATTAAAAACAAGCTTCTCACCAGTTTCATTTTCGCTAATTTCAATATACCTGGCAGAAGCCTCTGTTACATAATATCGTTTTCCTTTTATAATATTTGAGGGAAGTTTGTCATTATAAAAGCATATTTCTGCCCCCTTATTCATTAAAAGTTTAGCATTATCCTGTGTTTCTATATTGTTTAAGTATACTCTGCTATTACCTTTTTTTATTACTATTCCACTAATCAACATACTATTGTCAAAATAATTTAGAGCCATTTTTATCTCTTCTTTAGTATGGTCTTCGGGGAATACGGTTATCTGCCAGAGATATCCATAATCCCACATAAACTTTCCAGAATTTATAAGATTACAGTTTTCAACCGAAATGTTAGTTGCAAAATTTTCGGGAACGATGTTATCGCTACTAATATATCCATTAACATTCACCACTGAACCGGCGATCTTATCGGACTGTATATCCCTGAAGGTAAGGTTGTCTGTTTTTCCGCCTTTGCTGGTTTTAATTACAATGATTCTTGTATTAACGTTTGGCTCCCAGGTATTTTTCAGATTTGCAGGATCAAAGCAGTATCCCTGAAAAAAACCTCCAAACCAGGAAAAATTTACTATATCGGTTCCTTCAAAAAGCACGATTCGGGCTTGGTCTCCTAAATTTTCAGGCAGGAATATATTAGCTCCATACGCAAAAATGGTAGAATTTGAAACAAGTGATATTGATATATCACCTTTTAAAAAATAATTACCAGGAGGAATTGTAATATTTCCCCCTCCAGCCTTTTGCACATCGGCAAATAGCAATTGAAAGGCCCTGGTGTCATCTGATGAACTATTTCCTGCGGGGCGATAAGCGCTTAGATTAAAATTTTTATTCCACGAATTTTGAGCACTGAGGAACGGAACAATGCCGGCAATGACTATAAAAAACGAAAATATTTTTTTCATTTTCTGCTAATTTTAATACTCAATTAGAAATTTCAATATTTGGATACATTTTTATTCTATTGACTCAATGTAATTTCACAACTTTCTAAGAATGTAATGGTTTGTGAAATTGCCTCTTCATAGTAGCTTTTTTCAAACATCATATATCCATGGATTCCACCTCCCTTAACAATCAAACTACACTTGTTTCCGGCTTTAATCATTGCGTCCTTAAAGTTTTTCGCTCCATTGAACGGCGTTACTTTATCAGAAGTGCCATGAAAAAGAAGAGTAGGTGGTAGTCCCTCTTTTACATTATGTAAGGGAGATAGTTTACGCCACTGTTCACCAATTTTGTTAGTACCATAGCCTTCTGGAGAAGTATCTATAACGGGGTAATACAATACTAACACATTGGGTATGGCCGAAATATCCATTGGGTCCGTAACTTCATTAACCGTATCGAACAAAGCAGTACCGGCTGCAATGTGTGCGCCTGCAGATCCACCAGACACAATAATTTGCCGGGGATCCACTTCTAATTCTTTTGCATGTTGCCTCACATACCTGACAACAGAGCGGCCGTCCCTCACGCAATCAAATACTGTAGTTCCCGCAGCGGAGTCGATAAACCGGTATTCAGCACTAATTCCAACCATACCTCTTTTGACAAATTCATAAACTATGGGATAAAACCTCCTTGGTTCTCCATTAATCCACCCTCCCCCATGAAACGCAATAAAACAAGGACGTCTGTCACTTTTTCTGAAACCATCCGGGGCGAAAAGATGCAAGCGCAATTCTCTTCCTTTTACCTTCTTGTAAACAATCTTTTTATCAGGCTCAAGCTTAGCTGCAAGTCCTGCTGCATAATCGTTCGCTGCAGGTACTTGCCCATAGCACACAGCCATAGTGAAGCTGAAAATTATTAAAAGGTAAAGAAGGATTAAAACTTTATTCATTGTTTTTAGTATCCATTATTTTGTTCCAGGTTACTATTGATATCAATTTCGAACTGGGGAATTGGCCACAAATAATTTTTATCCTTATTAAACACTCGCTGTTCTATAACCCTCATTTCTGAATGATTTGAAACGTTTGCATAATCTGGAGTACCATTTTGATCTACTACAGGAGCTGCGTTTAGTAATCCTCTGGGTATACGACCATACAATGGGCCATTTAACACGTTCTCAGCAATTCTCCATCGTCTTATATCATAAAGCCTGAAACCTTCAAATGCCAATTCCGATTTTCTTTCTATTCTTACAATTGACCTGAGCTGTTCCTGTGTTTTTCCAATCTCAACCGGCGGCATATCAACTCTTTCTCTTAATTCATTTATCGCGTCATAAACAGATTGATCAATATTGTTAGCCTCTATTTTTGCCTCTGCATAGTTCAACAACACTTCAGCATATCGCATTAGTATAATATCCGTTTCAGAGAGGAGTAAATAGCTGGGATCCCTCAAATCACCATACTTACGCCAACAGTACCCTGAAAAAGAGGCGAAGGCGTTTATGGCGTCTTGGTTTGCCACCCGAACAGCAGGGGTTACATTATAATTCCAACATTGAAGACTATCCTTGTGAGTTTCGTATTGATAACCATTAAAAATTGATCCAGGTACAACACAGCTAAAGTCCAGCCTCGGATCGCGATTAACATAGGGATGCTGTGGATCATAAAGGGGAGACTGGTCAATTGTTAATCCGTCAGAACACAAATACGAATCTATCATCGATTGAGAAGGAATAAGTCCTGCAAACCCGGATGACATTCGTGGAGCTACCCATCGGGGGCCAAGGTGTGTTTTAACGCCTTGTTTGTATTGGAGCATCAGCATTATCTCCTTTGACCCTGATTGCCTTTCCTTCAGGTATAAGGATGGATAATCAGGCTCAAGTCCGTAAACTGGCAGATCCATAACTCTTTTTGCGGCATTAGCGGCTTCATCCCATTTGTTATTAAAGAGCGCTATTCTCGATTTTAAAGCAAGTGCAACGCCTTTTGTAATCCGTCCTATTTCATCCGGCTTTGTATAATTTAATGGTAGTACCTGCGCTGCAGATTCCAGATCATTCATGATAAAATCAGCAATTTCTGCTTTGGAGCTCTTATTCATATAGCTTTCATCTAATTCCAAAACTTTTGTTACCAAAGGAACATCTCCAAACATCTCTGTCAGATGATAGTAAAAATATGCTCTTAAAGACTTGGCCTCGGCAACAATTTGATCTACCCTGGCTTGATTCTTTACTTCCGCTATGCCGGATACATTATCCAATATATAATTAGCCCTTTGAACGCCTGTGTAAAAATGCCTCCATAAGTTAAGAATAATGGGATTACTCGCATCTGCGCTACCGTTTCCGAGAAACTGAAAGTTGGTTAAAGCCCTTGAATAACCTATGTCTGAAGCAAGGTCGAGGTGTACTTCAACTGGAAGGTCGTAGTCAACAGCATACCACAACTTACTATATGCTCCATTAATTGCAAGTTCGAGTTCTTCTTCTGTTTTTAGAAAAGAGGCGACAGAGGGTCTGTCAATAGGTTCTTTATTCAGATAATCTTTATCACATGACATGAACAGATAGCAAATAGCTAGAGATGTCAGTTTAATAATTAAGCGGTTCATGGTAGAAGTAATTTAAAAGTTTACATTGATCCCAACAGAATAAGTTTTCACCTGAGGGTAATAGTCTCCAATTCCAACCGGTGCCTCTACGTCAAAACCATCCCAAAATTTGTCAAGAGTAAATAAGTTCTGTCCCGAAGCGTAGATTCTTATTTGTTTGAGCCTAGTAAATTTTAGAATATTTTCATCCAGCGTATATCCAATCTGAATATTTTTCATTCTCATATAAGAAGCATCCTTAATCCAGAAAGAAGAGTTTTGAATATTATTAGATTCATTGAAGGTTAAACTTGGAAATAATGCGTTAAGATTATCCGGTGTCCAATAGTTTTTATGCATTTCCAGCGCTGTAGAACCATTATTAAAAGGCATAATTGCCGTTCCATATAAGTAGCCATTGGCTTTACCTACGCCTTGCAATAAAAAAGAAAAGTCAACATTTTTCCAGTTAAGATTACTACCAAGGCTAAAAGTATATCTCGGAATCTGATTGCCAATGATCTTTCTGTCGTTGCCATCTATTGTATTATCACCGTTTAGGTCCTTATACTTAATACCACCTGGAATAACATTCCCAAATTGCGTGGGAGATGAAGTGATCTCTTCGGCGCTTTGGAAATACCCTGTTGCTTCATATCCATAAAACGAATTCATTGGATATCCTTCAAAGTTGACAACTAAGCCTTCGATATTTACACCTTTCAAATCAATAATTTTATTTTTTACATCAGATAGCGTTCCGTAGAGCCTGTAAGAGAAGTTCTTTAACCTTCCTCTGTATCCTATACTTAAATCCCAGCCATTATTATCAACTATACCGGCATTTTGATATGGAGCAGTTAGCCCAATAATAGAAGGAACATCTAACCTCAACAAAATTCCATCCGTTCTTTTGCGATAATAGTCAAATGAAAAAGATAATCTGTCCCACAGTTCAGCATCAACACCTATATTCAGCATTTTAGACGACTCCCACGAAATATTAGGATTTGCCATTTCAGTGGGTGTTAGTCCGTTTATGTTCACACCATTTAATGAATGAAGCGTAGCGCTGAGAAAAGCGTCATAAGGATAAGTCCCTATATTTTGATTGCCTAACTTTCCCCAGGAAGCACGCAACTTAAGATCATTTACAACCGGACTTAAATTACTCCAGAATTCTTCCTGTGATAATCGCCAACCAGCAGAAAATGATGGGAAGAATCCAAATTTGCGACCTTCGGCAAATCTTGAGGAACCGTCATACCGAAAATTGGCCTCAAATAAATATTTTCCTTTCAGGTCGTAGTTTAATCTACCGAATAAAGATCTTAGCGACCAATCGGATCCCGACCCCGCAGTTTGCTGGTTACCGGAACCGCCGGCATTTAGGACATCATAACGCGGCAATACAAAATTGTCACGAAATGCCGAATACCATCTGTGTTTGTAACTTTCCTGAGATGCCCCGAGTAATATTTTAAGATTATGATCTGAAAATGTTTTTCGGTAATTAAGCGTTCCCCATGTATTATTCTGAAAGTATCTGTTGTTTGATTGAAGGAGACTGGCCACCTGCGAACCGGGAGCAAACAAATCACCATTGGGGTAGTATGTATTTGCGATCGTTTTAAAGTTTTTTCTGTCCTCTTCCCAGAAATGAGGAGTAAAATTGAAGTCAAGATACAGGTCGTCCAGGAAATCATATGTAAACCCAAGCGTTGGCATAATGGATGGTGAATTTGTACGGTTATATCCTCCGTCATTCAAAACGGAGAGGGGGTTACTTCCTGTAGATGGGGCAGCATAGCCAAAAGAATAGCGCGTTGGTTCAATCGAAGCCAGGTGGTTAGTGTAAAACAGTACCGGCTGCACCCCGACACCAGGCTCATCTGTATCCATAAATCTGATAAAAAAATCTGCTTTGACTTTCAATTTTGAAGAAATCTTTATATCTGAATTCAGCCGGAGTGAATATCTCTTAAACCCTGTATTGTTAAAAATTCCCTGTTGATCGTAGTAACCTAAAGATCCCATAATTTTAACGCGATCAGTTCCCCCGCTAAAATCTATAGAGTGATTTTGTGTAAGCCCATTACGGGTATATATTTCTTTGAACCAGTCGGTATCGGGATATAATGTTGGATCAGTTGCATGCATTGACGGATAGTTTTTTATATAATCCTCCTCGAAAACCGGAGATCGTCCAATATTTGTATTGGCTAAATTGATCATAGTCATATGATCTACTGCATTTACCCGTTGTTTCAGATCGGTTGGTTTTTGAATACTAACGTAGCTGGAATAGTTAATGGAGAACTTTCCACTACTGCCTCTTTTGGTAGTAATTAATATAACCCCGTTTGCTGCCCTTGTACCATAAATAGATGCCGAAGCTGCATCTTTTAGTACAGTTATACTTTCAATAATATTTGGATCAACATTGTTGATATCATTCGGAACTCCATCTACCAATATTAATGGATTAGCATCACCCAGGGTACCTATGCCTCTTAACCGGATTGTTCCGCCGTCTTTACCCGGTTGACCGGAGCTCTGAGTTACAGTAAGCCCTGGAGCCATTCCCTGTAAGGCCATCGATGTTTGTCCTACCTGCCTGCTTGCAATGTCTTTTCCTGATATTACAGCAACAGATCCTGTAAGATTTGCCTTCTTTTGAGTTGAATATCCCACTACTACTATTTGCTCCAGTTGACCTGAACTTTGTGTCATCACAACAGTTAATTCATCAGTACCTAAAACAGTCAGCTCCTGTTTCTCGTAACCGGTTGCGGTAATCACGATAATACTGTTTAGCTGCGCCTCAATAGAGAAATGCCCCAGGGCATTAGTAGAGGAGCCCACATTGCTTTTTTGCACAACAACGCTGGCACCCTCTATCGGCTCACCTGTAGAGGATTTTACAACTCCCTTTACTGTAATCTTTGCCTGCGAGAAAGCAAAGAGAGTGCAGAAAACAAGCGTGGCTGATAGCCAGGCTCTTCCTGTTTTTTTCATGCATGACATAAGCATCGTTTAAGGTTTTAAGTGGTTTATAATTAATTTATTTAATTGGTATTTCAAGGATCAGCTCATTACGGTTAGGTATTGAAGATTGTGCGCCCATCCTTGTTACAGATATAGCTGCAGCTCTGCATGCAAATTCAACGGCCGGCAGCATTTCTCTTCCCTCCGCAATCGCCACGCTCAATGCGCCGTTAAAAACATCACCCGCCGCAGTAGTGTCAATGGCCTTGCAATCAACAGCAGGAACAATATGAAACTCATTGTCGTGCAAAAGCACTGCACCCTTGCTGCCCAAAGTGATCACTATTGTTTTTACACCTTTCCTGTGAAGCACTCCTGCTGCCTCTCTTGCACTTTCGAAATCGGTTACTTTTACGCCGGTGAACTGTTCCGCTTCATAGCAGTTTGGCGTTAGTATATCAATCAACGGAAAAAGAGATGGTATAAACGTATTTACCGGTGCAGGGTTCAGGATCACTTTAATTCCTTTGGATGAAGCGTACTCTACGGCAAAATGTACTGCTGCCATGGGTATTTCCAATTGTAATAAAAACAATACAGGGTCTTTCACTTTCTTTAAAGCAGACTCAACATCCCCCGGCGTTAAATTTGCGTTGGCACCGGAAGCAACTACGATAGCATTTTCTCCGAAATCATCTACCGTTATTAATGCAACGCCCGAAGGTGTAGTAGTGTCAGATAGTATGCCTGACGTATCAATACCCTCATTATTGAAAAGTTGCACAGATTGCTTTCCAAAAATGTCACTCCCGACTTTTGAAATAAAAGCAGTGTTACCCCCAAGCCTTGCAGTTGCAACGGCCTGGTTAGCCCCCTTACCACCCGGATTCATTAAAAAGCTCCCACCCAGAATAGTTTCTCCCGATACCGGTATATGGCTTGCCTTTACCACCATGTCCATATTAGTACTTCCTATTACCACAATCATTTTTTTATTCATGCTGTCTAAGCTTTGTGTCATAAAATTATTTGCTGTATATGTAGAATTATTACCAAGTTGTTGTATTTTTCGTAATTCTGAAATTATTAAGTATTCTCTATAATAGATATACATTATTGATTATTAATATTTTATATTAAAAATTAAAAAACATATTTTGTAATTCTAAATAAAATGATCATAAATGATTTAACACAGCTCGTAAAAACAATGTCGGGAGCGGAGAAACGTATTTTTAAGCTCTATAGTAATAAACAGAGTGGAGGCCAGGTATACTTGGAATTATTTGATATAATAGATAACAGCAACGGGGATATACTTCAAAATTTTAGAATGCGATTCCCGGATAAAAACTTTGAAAATGCATGCCGTTATTTGCTTAAACTTATTGCAGACTCGCTGGTGAATACCCGAAAAGAAAAAGATAAATGGTTTCAACAATACCAATGCCTGATGCGGTCAAGGGTCCTTATAGAAAGGTCCATCAATCATCAGGCATATAAGGAATTAAAGTATGCAAATCATCTTGCACAGAGCATACAGGATAACCTTATGTACTACCTCACATGTTTCCTGGAAATGAGATATTGGTCTGACACCGGGTTTACTGAGAAGTCGGAAGACGAAATTGTTCAGATGCATATCAATGCAAAAGCAGCATTAAGGCTGGCTCAAAAAATACTCGAACAGTCTTCTCTGTTTGATATATTGAAATACCGCGGGATTCACTCGGGCAAATCATTTTCAAAAAAAGACGATGAAAAATTAAATGATCTGCTGATTAGCGAACTCAGCCTCATCACCCGTGAGTTTCATGATAATTTTGAATCGAACAAATTGCACTTGTTGTTTCAATCTTTCTTTTTTATAAACAGTGGGGATCATAAAGCTTCCCTCAAATGCTTTTATGATTTGAACGAGCTTTTTGAAAAGAATGAATCGGTATGGAATTTTCCACCCTATGATTACCAGGCCGCACTGGAAGGAATCCTGGATAACCTCCGGACCATTCAGCATTATGATGAAATGGAGTATTATATTGAAAAGCTTGAAAGACTGGCAGAAAAAGGTTATCCTGAAAACTTTACTACAACATCTTATCAAGCAATATTTATTTACAGGCTGACGGCATTTATTCATCAACGGAAATTTGTCGAAGCCAAAGAGCTAACGAAAAGTATTCCGTCCTATTTATTGAAAGATGCAACGATTTTCGATTTCGAGAAATTGGCTGAACTACATTTTAATATTAGCCTTATTTACCTGCACGAAAAAAAATATACCAAAGCCCTGCGCCAGTTAAGCTTGGTGAACCAGCTTGGTAAAGTGAACTTTAATCTTTCTGTATACAAAGCCTCAAGGCTCATACAAATAATAATACATTATGAATTAAATGACCTGGAATACCTGGAATACGAGATCAGGTCGTACAAACGAATATTTAAAAAGATCAGCAAGGTATCCTCGATTGACCACCTCGTGCTCTCTGTTATCAAATTTGATCCACATACAAAATCAAAGCCGGCAAAACTGAATTATCTGAAAAAGATATCCAATACAATAAAAATGATAATAGAAAGCCGGTACGAAAAGCAAATTCTGAAGTATTATGACTATACCGAGTGGATAATATCCATGCTGGAATCCGGAATAAAATGATTCTGGTTCTTAACTCAATGATTTTATTAAAGGTTGGCAACTTCGCGAAAAATGAAATGTGCTCTATAAAAGTGTGGAAATGTAAATGAACCGTCACGAGGTATACGTTCCTCGGTGGCGGTTCATCATACGATATCCCCTCTGACTTATGCTTCAAATACAGGAGTGAAGGATCCGGTTAGATCCCTTGGACCTTCACCGATCGGTTCTTCATTGGTGGTTATCTGGAACCATTGCACCTTATTGGCCGTATCGGCATACCAGTAAAAATGTACCGGTTTTTCACTTTGCAAGATATGATACATGTCTGCAAAGTCCGAAATCGGGGCATAGGCAACCACAAATTTGGTGGTGGTGGGTGTTACATAGCCGATATCTGTATCATTGGTGATCGTTTCCCCCACAAAAAAATAAATCACGATGTTTTGCACGGTAGATGTGGGTGTTTTAGGTACCAGTGAAATCCACCTTCTTTGATAATTAGAAGCATTACGTTGCCTGTGAGAGCCTACATAATACGATTTGATTTCCATATACTGTTTTATTAAAAGGTTACAAAAACGCTGTCACATAAGAGATCAGATAAGGCGTTTGTTTGTTACCTTTTGAAGAAAGCATGTGCGCCCATTTTTTATAAAATCAAAATATTGAAGGCTGGTATGGGGCCAATAGTTTTTTAGCTATATTTGGGAGCATCCCTTATGCGCCCGGCCTACGCACCATACCTGAATTTCCTGGAAACGGCGAAATATGCTTATCCGCCCATGGAGGATATGAGCATGACAGGGGATATACTAAGCAGGTTTGACTGTCAGAGCAGCCTTTTTCATGACGCTCATAACCCGATGCTGTTCCTCCTTGATTTTTCCCAAAGAAGGTACCTGAGCATGAGCCCGTTGATACAACCCGTATTGGGTTACTCTTCGCAATATGTGATAGACGGCGTGATAGACCTGATATTAGAGAAATATCATCCCAATGACGGAAGAATATATTTCGATGATATTTTCTTTAAAAATATTGAATTCCTGCGCCGGCAACCGTTGGAAACGCATCCCGGATTTTGCTTCAGCAGTAAAAAATAACGCTCACGCAGATTTTGGATTCTTTGCGGTTTGCAATCTTCCGGGCAATTCACTTTCATGGTTTCTCACCTACTGAAAGTTGAAAACCATGGTTACGCTAAGGCTCCCAGATCGTCGCTCTGAGGTGATGCGGGTTTTCTTTTGTTGAATAATAATACATAGCTACCATTTTGCCGTCGCTGCGGCAAACCACACGGGGATAGCCAAGGTCGTTCAGCTGCATATCTTCCGACCAAAAGCCATCCATAAGTATCTGCGGTTCGCTCCATGTTTTTCCCTTATCGGCACTGTATACCACGCGAATGGTGCCATCATTCCGCTCACCATACACTACGCATAAGCGGCCGTCTTTAGTAAGGGCGAAGGACGGAGGGTTCCCGTTCTCGTTTCCGGTATCGGCAACTTTTGATAAGAAGCTCCATGTTTTACCGCCATCGGTGGAAGTATAAGCGTCAATCCAGTGCTTATCCGTACCCTCTCCGTTTACAATAAATTTTCTCCGGATCATTGATATGATCGTGCCATCGTCTAACTTTTGAGACTGGGACATTACGGCACGACATTCATTGGCATAAGGATTTTTATCCGCATCTTCAAATAAGTCAACCTTTACCTGGCTCCCTGCTGTGGCAGTACCGGTGGGGCCTACCACCCATCCCAAAAAATGATAAGTTTTTCCGCCGTCAGTGGTTTCGATGCAGAAGAGCCGGTCGGTAGCAAATTTGTTTTTCTTTCTTGCAGAAAAAAACAGCAAACAACTGCTGCTGTCATTTACAATGTAATCTGTTCTTGGCGTAAGCTCATCAAAGCCGGCTGCTGTTATTTCGGGCCAGCTCAGTACATCCCCGAAACCATAAGGTCCGTTCCAGGTTTTTCCGGCATCGTAGCTGTAGAAGAAATGCCCTCTCCCGTCTGTTGCTCCATGATAGCCCTCGCCAACTACCCGCATGGCAAAGCCGGATTGTTTGTAATTAATGGGAGTGTCTATCGTTTTTACATCGGGTCGTTCGCCAAAATCTCCGGCATAGTTGTCGGGATCGGCGGTAGTCCATGTTTTTCCGCCATCGGTACTGCGCGCCAGCCAGTTTAAGAAAGGTTTTCCCGCATTATGGCTGTTTGTTATTTTATAATTCGCTTCAATAAAACCGGTAACAATTTCATCGTTGTCAAAAATAAACGCGGCACAGTTAGCCGGCCAGCCGGCAAATTTTCCAGGCTGGTAATAAATGATGGTATGCTGCGGATCTTTCACATGCTTTAATGCTTTGCCGGAAGAATGATCGCATGAAGAGACAAGGAATGTCAGTGCTGCAAGGGCTGTAAAGGAGGAAACAAGCTGCATAAAATTTACATTGTATTTTTTGTTCTTTAAAACGAGGTTATTGACCCGGTGGTACAAATATGCTTAAATCCGGGGAAATATCCAGAGGCTATTAAAGGTTCCGCCATAACTATTGTTATACAACCATGAAAGACTTGCAGGTATCAAAACGTATTTAGCCGGTGTATGTGCTACCTACGGGTAGGCAACAATATCAGCCCTATAAAGCAGGTCGTATGCAATAACACGGCTGAAAACTTTGAGGTCGTCGTTCCGACGGGGTCTTCATGGCCTGGGGTTCGTGGGGAAGACAGGGCCCCGGAGAATGGTGGGTGCCAGGGACAGCCAGGGCTTACCGATCCCTATGCGCAAGGGTTTCAATGCTGTTCACAAAGCCTTCAATAAAAACCCCGGTGCGAACAGGCGTACAAATCCGGGCTTATTGTGATTGGGTAGTATAAAGATGTGTACTTTTTGTAACTGTAACTAACTTTAAAAGATTGTCTTATTTTTGATCGCATTATTGCATATCAACTGATTGCTTTCATGAGTCCCAAAATTACTAACTGGCAAGAAGTTCATATCACGAATGAAAATGATTTACTGGCCGCAACGGCCCGCGGCGATGAATTTGCTTTCCGCCAGATCTTTGACGGATACAGGCAGGTAGTCTACATCTATGCGATGCACCTTCTAAAAGATCCTGATCTGGCCGATGATACCGTACAAAATGTTTTCATGAAAATCTGGGACAACCGGCAAAAGCTTACAGAGATCAGGTCTTTCAAAAGCTGGTTATTTATTGTTGTAAAGCACCGGATACTGGATGCTTTAAAAGTACGGCTGAGAGAAGAAGCAGCACTTAACGGATTACCATCCGCCGGGCAAACCGCCGAAACTGAAGAAACTATATTGTACCGTGAATATGACAGGCTGATCAATGAGGCTTTTAATCACCTTACGCCTCAACAACGACTTATTTACCAGCTTAATAAGCGTGAAGGGCTTAATGCTGACGAGATCGCCATGAAGTTGAAAATATCTCCCCATACGGTAAAAACTCACCTGGTGCATGCCGTGCGCAGCATAAGGAAGTTTATACAGCCTCATCTCGGCAGTTTCCTGTTGTTGGTGATCTCCCTTTTATTGTGGGTTTAATTTTTTTTTAGCACATCTACTTCTTACCCCGGCTTTTGCAGTCTTTATAGTAGATCCGGGCTAAACACGGATTGCAGGCCAACATGCTTTATGAAAAATTAAAATATCTTATCGGGCAACATATATCCGGAAATATTTCGCAACAGGAAAGATCGGAGTTGCAGGAATTGCTGGACCGCCCCGAAGCACAAGCTTTGTTTAACCGGTTATTTGATGAGCTGAATCTTTCTGAGTTACCCCGGTTTCATCAGTCGCAGGCAACGGCAGAACAAATTTTTAGCTCCATTACCGGTTACTATCCTCAAAATACAGCACCGGTTAAAAAAATAAGCTCCGTTTTTTACTATGCTGCAGCTTCAGTGATCCTGTTGATGGCATCATGGATATTTTTTTATTTGTCACAACGAACAGCATTTCAATCCACACCCCGGGCTACCATTATAAAAACCCAGCCGCAGATCCATAAATACCTGATGTTGCCCGACAGCAGCATGGTGGTACTCAATGAAGGATCTTCCTTAACCTTTCGGGATTTCGCAGGAAAAACCCGTGAAGTACAACTTTCCGGAGAGGCTTTTTTTGATATAAAACGTGATGCACAAAGACCATTTATTGTACACACAGGCAGGGTGAAGACCACTGTTTTGGGTACCGCTTTTAATATTCGAACGGATAATGCTAATCATATAACCGTTACCGTTACCCGTGGTAAAGTAAAAGTGGAAGACGGTAATCACCCGGTTGCGCTTTTAATACCCAACCAGCAGGTAACTGTAGATACCCTTTCGGGCGTTTCCAATAATATAACGGTTGAGGCTTCCGATGTGATAAGCTGGAGTCAGAAAGGGTTGAAATTTAATGACAGCCCCCTCGCAGAAGTAGCATTAGCTATCGAAATGCGGTTTGGACGCCCGGTGTTATTTTCAGACTCTACCCTCAAAGCCAAACATGTAACTGCAGAGTTTGTAAAGGAGGAAACTATGGAAAATATATTGAATGTGATTACAAAAGTTAACCGGATGCAATATAAAATAGACAGCAACAAGATCACAATAAGTCCGCAGTAAAACCTTATCCGCAACGGTATACCTTTGGGATGTATGCACTAAATAACCCAATGTTATCGTGCTACAGGGTATTAAAAATAAATTGATCCACAATAATTAAGCTATGCCATACAATCATTCCCCATAACAAACCGAAATAAAAAGCCGCTTCAACCTGTCAGCTGAAACGGCCTGTGAACCTTCTGTCTCCTACTAAAAGAAGAAGGCTGATCAAACAATTTAAAAATTATCTAAATCAACCAAATATATGAATATTTCTGCACTTTTTGCAGGGCAGGGGATTGCCATGCCAGGAAGTCGGGTTCGGCAACTGCTTATTCTCCATAAAAAAAGCGTATGCTGGTTTATGCGATTGAGTTTTGTAACCTTATTGCCGCTGTTTTGTACCATCAACATGCTGCTGGCGCGGGATGTGAAGGGACAGGATATGAACCGGATAAAAGTAAAGCTTGAAATAAAGCATTCATCGCTTATTGAAACTCTCAAAAAAGTACAACGGCGTACTCCGTTTTCTTTTGCCTATAACAGTAAAGACCTTGCGGGAATTATGATCGATGATTTTCCCTTGGAGGAAAGAACGGTTAAGGAAACGCTGGATATTCTTTTGCAGCATACCTCCCTGCAATACGAGCAGGTGGCGGGTAATATTGTGATTTCAGCCAAACCGGCTATCCCTGCAGTAGGAACGTTTGAATCTGTGTCTGCGGAAGGCAACCAGGATGGATGGCTGCGCATGGAAATAACCGGCACCGTTAGAAATGAAAATGGGATGCCCATGGCCGGCGTATCCGTAACCGTGCAAAACACGCAAAATGGTACGGTAACCGATGAAGCCGGAAGGTTTAAGCTAACGGTTGAAGAGAAAAAAGTGATCCTCGAATTTTCCTATGTAGGGTATGAATCACAAAGCCGGGAAGTGCAGGGATCGGATCCGGTAGCAATAGTATTAAAAGAAGCTACCAGCGGCTTGAACGAAGTGGTAGTGGTAGGTTATGGCACTACTAAAAAAGAAACCTTAACAGGTTCGGTGGCTACCCTCAAAATGAGCAGTAAGGAAAACATGCCCATTACCAACGCCAGTCAGGCTTTGCATGGTGTTTCGGGCATGTGGGTCAATCAGGCTGGTAGTCAGCCCGGACAGGATGCGGCATCCATACGCATAAGGGGAATAGGCTCCATCGGCGAAGCCGGCAAAAACAATCCCATAGTGTTAGTGGATGGTATTGAGTACGATTTGAATGCCATTAACCCTGCCTTTATTGAAAACATCACCGTATTAAAAGATGCCTCTGCAGCAATATACGGATCGAGAGCCGCCAACGGGGTAATTTTAATAACCACTAAAAAGGGACGTAAAGGTAAAAGCGATATCAATTACAGCTACTCGTACGGCAGACAAAGCCCCACTATGTTGCCCGATGTAGTTTGGGATCCGATACTTTATATGCAACTGAAAGACCAGGCGCTGATCAATGAAGGAAGATCGCCTGCCGCAGTGGATTATTCTCCTGCCCAAATAGAAGAGTATCGCAACGGTATAGTCACCGATCCGCTTATTTACCCCCAGAATAACTGGTTTGATATTATTTTAAAAACCGGCTACATTCAGCAGCATAATGTGCGCTTTTCAGGCGGGAGCGATGCGGTAGTATATAATATTGGTGTGGGATATATGGATCAGGATGGTATATTAATTCAGGCTAATCATGCCAACCGGTACACCCTGAATGCCAATATTTCCGCCAATGTAACCTCGAAGTTGAAAATAGGAACCAGCATTATTGGCAACTATAAGACATACAGCCAGCCGGCTTTCGGCGGAGCCAATGCCACCAATTATTATTTTAACCGCCTTACCCGTGCGCTGCCAATCTTTGGCACATATACAGCTGATGGTAAATATTCCAGCGTAGCATTTGTAACTCCCAAAAGAAATACCATCGAAAATCCCTTAATGCTCATAAAAGAAGGCAGTAATGCCTATGCCGGACAAAGCATACTGGCAAAAATAGAAGCCACTTACGAGCTGCCGTTTAACCTGAAATATAACCTCAATTATGGCGTAGATAAAGAAGATGCCTTCAGGAAGAGCTTTGAACCGTACCTGGTTTCATATCATCCCATAACCGGGGTGCCCAATAATTACAATATACATCCTTCCTCCAATAATGCCGATGAGAATTATTTAAACCAATCATTCTACCAAACATTAACATGGGATAGAACGTTTGCGAAGAAACATAGCCTCAGTGCAATGGCCGGTACGAGCTATAACAACTTCAACACGATCAATTTCTCCAGTCACATTGAAGGGTATTTCGATAACGAGCTTACCGACTTAAATGCCGGTTCCACGCTGCCTTCGGTAACAGGTCAGATCACCAAAAATATTATTGTGTCTTATCTGGGCAGGCTGAATTACGGGTTTGCAGATAAGTACCTGTTGGAAGGAACGTTCAGGTATGACGGGTCATCACGTTTTGCCAGTAACAGAAGGTGGGGCTTTTTCCCCGCCGTATCTGCAGCCTGGAGAATTGATAAAGAAAACTTCTTAGAGGATGTGCCTTTTATCGATCTCTTAAAGCTTCGTGGCTCATGGGGTAAAATGGGGAACCAGGACGCGGTAAACCTGTATAGTTACTTAAATACGGTTAATCTGGGGTACGATTATACATTTGCAAATAACATATCGTCCGGTGCGGCAATTGTGGCCTATAACGATCCTAATATAACCTGGGAAACCACCACAACGTATAATGCGGGTCTGGATATAGACCTGTTTAAAAACAGGTTGGGTGTGGTATTGGATGTTTTCAAGAGAAGGACATCTGATATTATCAGAACCGTTAAAATACCCAATCAGGTAGGCGGTCTTGCAGGTCCGACCAGAAATATTGGTACCGTAGATAATACAGGCTATGAAATAAGCCTGATCTATCGTAATAAAATAAACCAATTCAGCTATGAGCTTGCAGGAAATGTCAGTCATGTTAATAATAAAGTGATTGACCTGCGTGGAGAAAAAATCATATCCACACGCAGGATCACGCAGGAAGGCTATCCGATAGATTCATATTATTTATACAAGGCCATTGGAATATATCAGGATCAGGACGAAATCAATTCAAGCGCCAACCTTGGAGCCGGTGTAAGACCGGGTTACCTTAAATACGAGGATATAAGCGGGCCGGAGGGTGTTCCCGATGGAAAAATTGATGCGTACGACAGGATAATTACCGGAGTGTCAAGTCCTAAATACAACTATTCATTCAATCTCAACCTTGGCTATAAGGGTTTCAGCCTGTCTACATTCTTCCAGGGCGTGCAGGGTATAGATCTGTATCCTACCTTAAACTGGGCTGTGCCGTTTAATAATGGTGCCGGCGTTACCAAAGAATGGGCGACCGATGCCTGGACTCCTCAAAACCCCAACGCCAGGTTACCGATACTCACCGTTGCCACAGATGCCACAGAAAATTTTCAGCCTTCTACCTTCTGGCTAAAGAATGGCTCTTACCTGAGGCTTAAAAATATCCAGCTCAAATATGATCTTCCGCAAAAATGGGTGTCCAGGATATCAATGAAAAATATATCCTTTTTTGCCAATGGTGAAAACCTGGTAACCTTCAGTAAATATAAAGATTTTGACCCCGAAAAGGATGTTACGGGCGACAGCTTTTACGAATATCCTACATTAAAAACATTCAGTTTCGGGATAAATGCAACTTTTTAAAAGAATAAGTACGATGAAAAAGTTATCACTACTATATATTACATGCATGCTGCTTATTGCCGGTTGCTCTAAATCGGAATTAAATACCCAACCTAGTGACCGGTATACAGAAGCGACTTACTGGACAACAGAAAAAAATGCGATAGCCGCATTGTCAGGTTGTTATAATGTATTAATGGCCGAAGGCCTGTTTGGCGCAGCAACACCTTTGCTCGAAGAAACGATCACTCCCAATGCCTACAATTCAGGTAATCGCGGCGGTTTGAATGTGATCGCTTTGGGCACGCAGAATGCATCCTCGGGTGGCGTTATTATTTTACGATGGCAGGATTGTTATAAAGGCATAGGACGTTGTAACACGCTATTACAACAAATAGATGATGTGCCCATATCAACCGAAGATCTAAAAAACAGGATGAAAGCCGAAGCTAAGTTTTTACGTGCCCTGTATTATACCATGCTGGAAATGTACTACGGCGGCGTTCCCCTGATTTTAGATGCTCCCGATTTTGATGCACAGGCTGATCTGCCACGCAATAGCCGGGAAGAAGTGGTTACACAAATCCTTAAGGATCTTGACGAAGCTGCCGCTGTGTTACCCCTGAAGCATTCCGGAGCCGATGTTGGCCGGGCAACAAAAGGTGCTGCGTTGGCGCTAAAGGCAAGGGTGCTGCTTTTTGAAGCCAGTCCGTTGAACAATCCTTCAAACGATGTAAACAAATGGACCGAGGCCGCAAATGCAGCCAAAGCCGTAATAGAACTGCCCGGCGCCGGCTATGCTTTATTTCCTGATTACAGAAGCCTGTTCCTGCCCGCTAATGAAAATAGCGTTGAATCGGTATTTGATGTGCAGTTTTCGGTGGTTGCAAACGGATTGGGAAATTCGTTTGATGTGGTGGTAGGTTCATTTAACAGTAATGCGCCCCTGCATGCTATGATTGACGCGTATGATATGAAAGACGGCCTGCCCACCTCGCAGTCGCCGTTATATGATGCATCAAAGCCCTACGATAACCGCGACCCACGGATGTACCAGACTATTGTTTATCCCGGAGATACCTATCTGGGAGCCGTAACAACCACCACCGACCCGTTTAAGATCACCGGTTATGGCGTAAAGAAATATACCCTGAATGATAAGGAACCTAATCCCAATCCCATTATTGTTGAAGGGAAATCCGAAACCAACTTTATGGTTATACGCTATGCCGACGTGCTGTTAATGTACGCTGAAGCGCAAAACGAGGTATTGGCTGCACCGGAAGCTGATGTAAACGCGGTAACCATCTATAGTGCGATCAATATGGTTCGTGAGCGTGCAGGATTAAATCCCTACGAAATTCCGCCCGGAAAAACCAAAGCGGAAATGCGTGAAATTATCCGCCACGAAAGACGCATTGAATTTGCTATGGAGGGATTTTATTACAATGATATCCGTCGCTGGAAAATTGCTGAAACCGTGCTGCCCGGGTATATCTACAATTCGCAGAACCTGCCTATTGTAACCCGTACATTCAATCCTGCACGGGATTACTGGTGGCCGGTGCCTCAAACACAGCGGGATGTAAATGCAAACCTGTCGCAAAATGTTAACTACTGACCCTAACTACTGACCCTCCACGGTTTCCAACCTTCCGAAGGTTGGAAACCCTTCCATAAAAAGCATCCTTAACCGGTGTAAGATCTACCGGATTGAAGATGGTAAAGAGATCATTCATGTACTACCTCAGACGGCAGTACTTTATGCTTCGATCTTTTTACCAGTATCAATACGAACGGAATGCATACGAGGAACATCACGCCGATCCAAAGGAATATATCCATATATGAGAGCACTGTGGCCTGTATATTCACTATGGTGTCTTCCAGTTTAAAAGCCGCCTTTTGAGCAGCATCCCATGTCATCCCTTTACTTTGAAAGTTTTTGGCCAAGAGCTGCATTCTTTGCTGTACCTCAGGATCGTATATAGAAATATGGCTTACCAGGTTTACCCTGTGCAACTGGATATCCCGGGTAAGATAAGTGGTGATAATGGCAACGCCGAAAGAGCCGCCCAATTGCCTCAGCATGCCGGACAATGCAGCGCCCTGGCTTATCTGCGGGCCATGCAGGGTAGACAAAGCCATGGTAGTTACAGGAACGGACAGCAACCCGAGGCCCACACCACGGATGACCAAGATCCAGAAAAAAGCATCTCCTCCCGTATCGGGCGTCAGCACTTTATAAGCCATGAAGCTGTAAATAAAAAAGATGGCCATGCCGGATGTGATCATCAGGCGGAATGAAAGACCTTTTTCCATCATCTTACCCACGAAAGGCATCATGATCGCCGTAAAAACAGTGCTGGGGATCATGAGCATTCCTGCCTGGAAGGCGGTCCACCCCATGATCGTTTGGGTGTAAAGCGGGATGATGAAAGTAGATCCAAACAGCCCGAAGCCCAGCACAAACGACAGGATGCTGCCCACTGAAAGATTTACATTTCTTAAAACCCTGAGCTCAACAACGGGGTATTTGTACACCAGCTCTCTCCAGATAAAAAAGAAAAAGCCGAAGAAGGAAATGGCAGCTGAAATGCTGATCAATGAGCTGCTGAACCAGTCTTCCTCCTGGCCTTTTTCCAGGATGAACTGCAAAAGGCCCACGGCAATGGTCAGCAGTCCGATCCCAAGCCAGTCAACATGCTTAGCGCTTACCTTCCCGGCATACCTGGGGCTTTTTATATACTGGATGGTAAGCAGCGTGGCGATTATGCCGATAGGTATATTGATATAGAAAATGAACGGCCATGAATAATTATCTACGATATATCCTCCCAGGGGTGGTCCCAGCGTAGGGCCTACTATAACACCCAGCACATAAATGCTCTGCGCCATCGCTCTTTTTTCGACAGGATAGCTCTCTGTAATAATAGTTTGTGCCGTAACCAGCAATGCTCCTCCTCCAATGCCCTGTAAAAAACGGAATACGATCAGCTCGGTGATGGTGGTGGCGTTTCCGCAAAGCAGGGAACAAACGGTAAAAATAATGATGGAGCCGGCAAAATAATTACGGCGACCGAATTGCTGGCTCAGCCAGCTTGTCATGGGCATCACCACAACATTTGCTATAGCATAAGCCGTGATCACCCATGTGATCTCTGAAAGGGAAGCTCCGAGTGCGCCCTGCATGGTGGGCAGCGCAATATTGACGATGGTGGTATCAATGATCTGGAGCAGGGCGCAGGTAACCGCCGTGACCGTGACGATCACACGCCGGGTTCCATATTCTACCAATGAACCATCATCCATCTAATCAAGATTTGCGGTCATTTTTTTCACCAGCGAAATGGCGTTCCTTATTTCATCGTTGCCTATACCCGTAGCTGCCTGTTGGTACAGATCCAATACCCAGGGAAATATGGTCTTTCTTTTTTGCCTGCCTTTGGGAGTGAGAAAGACCTGCCTGTTTCTCCTGTCATTTTTATTTTCCACCCGTTTTACCAGTCCCTGTTTTACCAGGCAGTTGATCAGGTAGGTAACGCTTGATTTATCCTTACTTATTATTTCGGCTATCTCCTGGTGATTGATCCCGTCTTTTCGCCAGAGCAGCCCGATGATCTCCAGTAATTCGAAAGAAAGATCAGGGTCATATTCGCTGATCTTTGACCGTATCTGCCGGCGCAGGCGACTTTTCATTTCCGTCATCGCACGGCCGAGCTCAAGAGACAATTCCGCAATGTTTCCAGATGGTACAGCCATTTCCTTTTTCTGATTTTTTGTAAAGATAGTTTATTAGTTTGAATTCAAACTAATGAAACGGAGCACACCTGAAGGAAATGAAGGGAGCCCATCTTTCCGGCTGATCTTCCGATCCTCGGGATTCCAGGAAAGCGTCCGGCAGCAGGGTCACCATGACCGGCCCGATTAACAGGGTTCCGGATCTTTTAAAAGGCCCGGAACGCTACAATCGCGGAACTTATTTACATTTGAAAAACAGAACATCCTTCAAACCGGAATATGAATCAGTTTATAGATCAAAAAGTGAGCAAATACAGGGCGAAGCTTGATGAGCTGGCCAAAGATGTGCATAACCTTACCATCATCATAAACCATGGGGAACTTGCAGAAACAGTGAGCGATCTGCGCAACAGGATAAACGAACCCTATATGTTCGTGATCGTGGGTGAGGTGAAAGCCGGTAAATCAAGCTTTATCAATGCATTGCTGGATACAGGAAAAGAAATTGCGAAGGCTGCCCCACAGCCTATGACAGACACCATACAGCAAATAGTATGGGGTGAGTATGAAGAAGTAATTGTGCTTAATCCGTTCCTGAAAAGAATAACACAGCCGGTAGAGATCCTGAAAGAGATAGCTATTGTGGATACTCCGGGCACGAATACAATTGTAGAAAAGCACCAGGAAATAACGGAATCGTTTATACCCGGCAGTGATTTAATCGTATTTGTGTTCGAGAGCAAAAACCCATACCGGCAGAGCGCCTGGAGCTTCCTGGATTTTATACACAAAGACTGGCAGAAGAAGATCATCTTCGTAATGCAGCAAAAAGATCTAATGAGCCCAGAAGATTTGATGGTGAACATGAACGGCGTAAGAGAGCAGGCGGAAAGGAAAGGGCTTTCCAATCCATCCGTATTTGCGGTTAGCGCTAAGATGGAGCTGGAAGGGAATAAAGAGGAAAGCGGTTTTAAAGAAGTGCGTGAATACCTAACGAAAAATATTACGGGCGGCAAAGCACCTTACCTCAAGCTTCAGAACAACCTCTCTACTTTGGCGAATATCGAAAACCGGATCGGTCAGGGTATTGAAATGAGGGAAAAGCAATTTGAGCTGGATACGGCCTTCCGGGCCGACATCAAAAGCTCCCTGGATGAACAGGAAACTCGCTCTAAAAAGCAGGTGGAGATGCTGGTGAAAATCATCCTGCATGCCTATGACAATGCCACGGGAAAGGCCACTGCCGAGCTGAATGAAGGACTTAGCTTTGGCTCGATGCTGAAGCGTTCGTTCTCGTCCATCTTCAGCAAAAAGGAAAGCATGAAAACCTGGCTGCAGGACCTGGCCCGGAAGCTGGAAAGTGATTTGAACCATGAATTGAAAAAGGGCCTGGATGAAGGCGTTGGCAGTGTGGCAGACAGCATTCAGCAGATGGCAAAAATTATCCAGCTGAAGGTGCAGAGCTCGCAAACATTATTGAAGAGCGATCATGAAGTGTTCAGTGATATTGCTGAAAAGAGAAATCATATCATATATGATCTTCAAAGCAAATTCAATGATTTTATAGAAAAGTCTGAAAATTTTAAAGACCAGTCGCTTTTTCCTGACCAGTCGAATGTTTCTACCGGTATTGCAACGGGGAGCGGTATAGCGGTGGTTGGCATCATAATAGCAGCCGTTACGAAGATAGCTGCTTTTGATGTTACCGGAGGATTATTGACCGCTGTTGGGATCATATTTGCCGGAGCCACCTCCGTTCTTAAAAAGAAAAAGGTGATGGATACCTTCAAATCCGAGATAGCCGGCAGCCGGATAAAATTAGATACTGAAATAAGAGAACAGCTATCCAAATACATTGCCCAGCTAAGAATGAAGATTGACGATAACTTCAAGAATTTTGATATCATGTTAGCGCAGGAATCCGGGCAATTGGATAAGGTGGTCAATGCTTTCAGCTCGCTGAATGATAAATTCACCGCGCTTCAGTCCGAAATAGGGGGACTTGCCGGGTAGTGAGGGGGGAAAATGTGTTAACCGGATGCATCTACAACTCACAAAATCTGTATAATGATTTGGAGTCTTTCATTCATTAGTTTAATCCGTGGGTTTTGCTTCTATATTGAGGAATGCAACTATCGCGTTCAGCATCTGCCGCCAGGGCTTGCGTTTCGCGAGACTTGAAAACGGCGATCACACCGGGTTATAGTCAGAAGAGAAGGACTATTCGTGAGACTCAAACTATAACAGAAAGAGTTGTTAAGGTCTGATTTTTACAATTTTATTATCCCGGATTACAACAAGTACACTGTTCTTTGACCTCTTGAATTCAATCAATTTTTCATACACTTTCTCAAGTCCTTTGATAATCTTATTTTTTTCTTCTATTTGTTTATCAATTGTTGTCATAATAGTTTTTTCCCTTTTATAAATTCCTCGCTTATTCTCAACTTTGGAATATTGTAATGCTGTAAAGAAGGAATCATCTGACACTTCTTATAAGATCTCTCAATTCCTTATCCGAAATATTTTCAACATCGGATTTGTCATAAATAGTAAGGAGGTTTACTACAACATCTTCTTGCGATAACTTTTCAGTTATACCAATTATGATGGTTTCAACCAAAGAAATAACTCTTGCTCCTCTGCTTTTCCCTTTTCCTTTACTTGAAATTTTTAAGCGTATTTTATAAGCATCCCGACCTAATGGCGTACCAAGCCTTGGAGTAGTTTGCAATTCCTTTTCCAGATCGAGTAAGTCGTTTGATAAGGATTTGTATTTTTTGAGAAGCGGTTTGGCAGCAGAGGTAAAAGAGCTGGTGATTAACGGTTACTTTCACGCAAAAAATCTTTTAAAGTTTGCAGTTGTTTTCCATCTTTCTTTGCCTGCTTCACTTCCTGTAAGCCTTGTTTAATTCCGGTTAATACTTTCAATTTATTATGAAGCTTCGAATAATCCTGCTGCATTTTCTCCCATGTTTTTATAGGAACTAAAACAGAGGTTTTTTCTCCCTTTTCATCAACCATATATTTTACGGGACTTGCCATTTGTATAGGTTTACTCGAATCTATATAATTTTCAGGAATTGGCTGCCGGAGAGTGATGTGAACGTTGATAGTAACTGTCCAAAAACATATTTCACCAAGGCGCTCCTTAATTATTCTTATTCTTTTTGTTAAGTAATTCAGCAGCTTTTTTTAAACGTTCCGCATCCTTTTCGCCCTTAGCCTTGATTTGCTCTGCAGAAAATACGCTGACTTTTTCTTTTATCTGCTCAAGCGCTTTTTCAGGAGACAGATCAATCAGCATAACAGGTTCAATAGAATTTTCCCAACCATCAATATCCAATATCCCGGTAAGAACAATTCTGTTATCGTTCATGGGAAATTTTTCTTTGTAAAAATCAAGCATTTGTCCAAATGAAAATTTCTCTAATAAAATGGCAATATCCACATAGTCCTTTTTCTCTTTCCTGTGACAGATCGCATCCAGCTTAAAGGCGGCTATATCCTCCAGGCTTGCTAAACGCACTGCGCCTTCCTGTTTTACAGGACGGATAAATTTTACAGCCCAGTTATACATATCGAGCTTTCGTGTATCGGCAGGGTTGCCTGGTAAGGGTAAGCTACAACTGAAACCATGCCTCTTTTCATCTAAAAATATTACTTCCGGATTATAGCTAAGGACTGCATTTTTTACTTCAACAATGTCAAAGGAACGGTCAGTAAAAAAATCAAGATCATCTGACTTCCGGTGACCAATTTGAAGTGACAGTGAAGTGCCTCCGACCAGTACAAAATTTGATAATTCGGGCAACCCGCAAAGATCCTGAAGCACTTTATATAATGCAGGATCAATTGTGTTTAAGTGTAACATACGCCTTAAAGCCTTCTAAAGGGAGACCTAATAAAGTGTGTGCTAAAAAAAGCCCCTGCCGGTTGAGATACTTATTGCTTTGCAAAATTTTTCCGGTTTCTTCTTTCCCATACAAAACGATAACGGAAAGAACATCATCCAGCTTTCCCCGTTCAAATATCCTTGACACGATAAACCCTTTATC
>CAZREP010000003.1:0-60883 GCA_964599035.1 uncultured Terrimonas sp.
TTTAGCTCCGTAGTCAGATGCTCTATTCAGTTGAGCTACGGGGCCTGTTTTGATGTTGGGCGGCAAAGATAAGGCGGGAGCCTAAAAATGCCAAAAGAATATAGGAGCAAAATCGGCAATCAGATATCAGTAATGCGGTCTGACACTCCTCCGTCGTGTACCGACCGCCACATTTCCACATTTTCACATTTTCCTCAATAATGCCATCTCACAAAAGCTTCCATTGCCGCGTACCTGGTAAGTCCGAGGCAGGCATACAGATCGGCGGTATTGGCATTGCGCTCTTCCGCCCGCTGCCAGAATTCGCGGGCATCGGTTCCCTGGAAAGGAACAGAATCTTTTTGCGACTGGTGTATGAATATGCCAAAACGTTTTTTCAGTACCTGCTCGGGGCTCATCGGTATGGCCATTTCTATCTCGGTGATATCCCATTCCTGCCATGCACCCTTGTACAACCATACCCAGCAGTCTTTCACCCATTCATCCCCTGCAACTTTGAGGCGCTTAAGGGATTCAAAAACGATCTCAAGACACACTTTATGTGTACCATGCGGGTCGGCGAGATCGCCGGCACAATATACCTGGTGCGGCTTCAGCTCCCTCAACAGCTTCATGGTGAGCTGCACATCCTCTTCTCCCATTGGCTTCTTCTCAATAGTACCTGTTTCGTAAAACGGAAGGTTCTGAAAATGCGCACGTTCATCTCCTATTCCCACGTACCGGCAGGTGGCCTTGGCCTCACACCGGCGGATAAGCCCCTTAATGTTCCTGATCTCAGCGGTGTCTGACTGCCTGGATTTTTTGTGAGCAAAATATTCACGGGCTTCTGCAGATATCTGCTTTGATCTTTTACTGTCAATACCAAACATTTCTTCGAACCCCACTGCGAAATCGAGAAAACGGGTCACGAATTCGTCTGTAACCGCAATATTGCCGGAAGTCTGGTAGGCCACATGCACTTCATGCCCCTGGTCGTGCAGGCGCTGGAAAGTACCTCCCATGGAGATAATGTCGTCGTCGGGATGCGGAGAAAATATCACCACCCTTTTCGGGTAGGGCGTTGAGCGTTCAGGATGCTGGGGAATATCCGAATCGGGCTTCCCGCCGGGCCAGCCTGTAATGCTGTCGCGCAGCATATAATACACCTGCAGGTTAATTTCATATACATCGCCTTTTTCCACCAGCAGATCACCCAGTCCGTTATCGGTATAATCGCTATTGGTGAGACTGAGTACGGGCTTGTTCAGTTTGATCGCCGCGTTGATCACTGCCCTGCGGATAAGCCTGGGCGTCCATTCGCAATCGCCGGTAAGCCAGGGCGACTTGATACGGGTAAGCTCCGATGCCGCCAGCTCATCCAAAACAAAAACACAGTTATCGTGGTTCTGCAACAGTGAGGCGGGAACAGATTCGGTAATATGGTCTTCAACCGCAGCTTTCACTATAGGAGCTTTCACCTGCCCCCAGGCCAGAAGGAGTATTTTTTTGGCTTTCATGATGGTGCTTATGCCCGCAGTAACCGCCAGGCGGGGCACCTGGGAAATATTGGCAAATTCAAATGAATTGGCCAACCGTGTTGAGTTTTCAAGCGTTACCAGCCTTGTTTTGGAATATACGCTCGATCCGGGCTCATTAAACCCTATATGCCCGTTTACACCAATGCCCAATATCTGCATGTCAATGCCGCCCGCTTCCTCTATCATCTGCTCATAACGGGCGCAATGTTCTTTTACTTCTTCCTTCGGCCATTCCCCGCTGGGAATATGGCAGTTATTCTGGTCAATGTCGATATGGTCAAAAAGATTCACCCGCATGAAACGATGGTAGCTTTGCAGGGCATTCCTGTCTATGGGGTAATACTCATCTAAATTAAAAGCGATCACATTTTTAAAGCTCAGGCCTTCTTCCCTGTGCAGCCTGATGAGCTCGGTATATAAAGTTTTGGGCGTAGAGCCTGTTGCCAGCCCCAAAACACAGGATTTTCCCTGCGATTGTTTTTCCTTAATAAGGGTGGCAACTTCGCGGGCCGCAAACCGCGACCCCTCCTTAAAATCTGGAAATATCCGGCAGGAGATCTTCTCAAATGAATCAACCATACTCATGATCAGTTAGAATTTAGATATTTTAATTGTTCAAATAATTGTTCATGGAAGGAAACTGCAAGATAGGAGTAAAAATGCATTCATTTTATATTGGACAGAATTTTGGACAAACGTTTGCTGATAAGTATCTTTATAGGGATTTCTGTACCAGCAGATCCTACAGGAATGTAAATACAACTATAACGTTTAAAAATATTCCCGGATGAAATACCTGTCGGCACACATTATCAGAATATCAGCGCTGCTCATGCTGTTTGGAGGAACCCTCGCGCTGAAAGGCTTCCCCGCTGTTTACCACAACGATCCTTTGCTCACCGGCGCCTGGCACACTGCTGAAGGCAATGTGGAGCAGTCGCTCATCATTGCAGACGGCTATTGTATGCTCACGAAGTACGATAAAGCCGGCAAAAAATTCATTCACAGCTTCGGGGGACCACTCAAGACAGCCGGTGATCAAATAACACTTACAATAGAGTTTAACAGCAGTGATAAGTCACAGGTAGGTAAAACTTTAAGCTATGAATACAGCATCCGCAACAATACGCTTTCCAGTAGTATCGGCGGAATAAAAACCGAATGGCAAAGAACAGACAACGGACAAGGCGGGCTGTCGGGGAACTGGCGCATTACACAGCGGAAGCAGGGAGACCAGATGGCGGAAATACCGTTACGGGCAAGGAGAACATTGAAATTGCTGACCGCAACGCGCTTTCAATGGGCAGCTATTAATATAGAAACAGGAGAATTTTCAGGAACAGGAGGCGGTACTTATACGTTTGCCAATGGTAAATATACAGAGCATATCAAGTTCTTCTCCCGCGACAGCAGCCGGGTGGGCGCGGCCCTCACTTTTGACGGGAAAATAGAAAACGGCAACTGGATACACTCGGGACTAAGCTCAAAAGGCGACCCGATCTACGAGGTTTGGTCGAGAATGAAATAGATAGAGGGGAGAAGCAAGTAAGTCTAAAATCCGAAACCAGAACCCCGAATGTTCGGGGCTAAATCCGAAAAGGAAGCACCAAATGACAAAATGCAAGAACCAAAATAAAATTCAACCCGAAAGTTTCAACTCCGAACGCTCGGAGCGAAATCCGAATGTTTCATGGGTAACATGGGCAATAGCATTCTCCTTTGCGTCGTTGCTCCTCAGCGTGCGCTGTGTGAAACAGTGGGACAAAGTATCAAGAAACAAATAGCAAGATCCAAACCTGTCTGCAATGGCGGATAATTTAAAATGGAATAATAATGAGCAAAAAGAGCTTGCCGTTGATTGCGTGTATATGCCTCGCATTATTTGTCACGGCACAGCACAAATCAAAAGACGGTCCCAAAGTAAACTGGAACAAAATAAATATACTGGTGTACACCAAAAACGGGAAAGGTTATGTGCATGATAATATAGCAGCTGCAAGCACAGCCATTCAGCAATTAGGGAAAAAGTATGGCTTCCATGTAGACGTTTCAGACGATCCTGCAGGCTTTACAGAAAACAAACTTAAAAAATATACACTGGTGATATTCAACAACACCAATAATGCTGTATTTGACAACAGCGACCAGAAAGTGGCATTCATGCGTTACATACAGGCAGGTGGCGGGTTTGTAGGACTGCATTCCGCTACCGGCACAGAACGGCAATGGCCCTGGTTTAAAAGATTGATCGGGGCTTCTTTTTTGCGTCATGCCAGGTATCAGCCATTCAAAGAGATCATTATTGACCACAACCACCCTTCTACCTCCTTCCTGCCTCCAATCTGGCAAAGAGTGGATGAATGTTATTTTTTCAAGGAATATAATCCCGATATCCACGTGCTCGCCGTACATGACCTGGGATCGCTGGATGATAAGGATAAACCCACCTATTATGGCGGCACATCATCACCTTCGGTATGGTGCCATGAGTTCGACGGCGGCAGGCAATGGTACACTTCGTTAGGGCACGATAGCGCTACCTATGCCACTCCTGAATTCCGGCAACATATCATGGGCGGCATAATATGGGTGATCGGGGAAAACAAACCATTGGATTACCGTAAAGCCCGTGCCACATCGCCGGATGCCCCCCTGCCTTATTGACAACATAAGCAACATGGGCTGCCTTTGACACACTCCAAACACAGATCAATAACCCGAACCCTGCTACCAGCAAAAAACAGAAAGCAAATCTCCACAAATTATCATGCCATGGGTACAACAAAAGTAACATCCTCAAGGAGAAATTTTATTAAGAATACGATAAAAAGCACCGCCGGAGCAGCCATATTTACCGGCGCCCCTACCATTGTGCCTGCTTCGGTATTGGGGAAATATGCTCCATCCAACCGGATAAATGTGGGCGCCATAGGGGCCGGCAGGATAGCGCGTGACTTGGACATACCCGGTACCATGAGATCAGAAATGTCGCAGGTGCTGGCAGTTTGCGATCTCGACAGCAAAAGACTGCAAACGGGTAAAAAACTGATAGATGATTTTTATGCCAAAAAGAGACAATCAGGATATAACAGCACCAAAACATACGAGCATTACGAAGCGCTAATTGCCGACAAAGATATTGACGCCGTGATCATCGCCACACCCGACCACTGGCACGTGCTCCCTGCCATTACAGCCGTACGGGCAGGAAAGCATGTGTATATGGAAAAGCCGGCGTCATTGTGCATCAGTGAAGGACGCAGGCTGAGTGACGAAGTGCACCGTTCGGGTTGTGTGCTGCAGATCGGAAGCCAGCAGCGCTCTATGCCGCAGTTCAAAAAAGCATGCGAGCTGGTACGCAATGGACGGATCGGTAAGCTTCATACCATCTATGTAGGGCTTCCCGTGGATGATCCCAAAGAAAGTACCCCGGAAAAGGAAATGCCCGTACCACCGAATCTCAATTTTGAAAAATGGCTGGGTGCCACTCCCTATGTACCCTACACAGAAAAGCTGGTCCATCCCCAAAATGATTTTTCACGTCCCGGCTGGTTACGCTGCGAACAATTCGGTGCCGGAATGATCACCGGATGGGGATCACATCACTTCGACATTGCCAACTGGGGCATGGGAACCGAAGAGACCGGCCCGGTAGAAATTTCGGGAACCGCAGACTGGCCCGCAGAAGATGCGCTATGGGATGTGCACGGCAATTTCAAAACAGAAACGGTATTTGCCAACGGCGTAAGGATACTGGCAGGCAATGAATACCCCAACGGCGTGAAATTTGTGGGCACTGAAGGATGGATCTTTGTAACAAGGGGAAACTACTCGGCAACCGCCTCCGACCCCGTTGCAAAAGAAAAAAATACCAAAGCGCTGGATGCAAGCGATCTAAAGATCCTGGGTTCAGTAACCGGTCCTAACGAAATACACCTGCACGAGAGCAAAGATCACCATGCCAACTGGCTCAGCGCGATCATAACGGGCACCCCCAATATCGCCCCCATAGAAGCCGGCCACCGGGCATGCTCCATCTGCCTGCTTAACAATATTGCCATGCAGCTTAAACGCAGGCTGTACTGGGATCCGGTATTGGAAAAATTCAAGAATGACGACGAAGCTAATTTTATGCTGAAGCGCGCGGAAAGATGGCCTTACCAGATCGATAAAGGATTTAATGTAAAGACAACGATTTAGAGTTTTAAATTTGAGGTTTAAATCTCAAATTTAAAATTTCAAATCTCAAATCAAATGATGATGACAAACAGCAAAACGATATTCTTTGCAGCAGCAGTGGTGTTTTTTGGATGCCAGTCGCCTTCGGAAAAACAAGCCGACACAGCACAAAACGATAACAGTATGGTTAGACTGATCACACTCGATCCCGGGCATTTTCATGCCGCACTGGTACAGAAAAGGAATTATCCCGATATTGATACTACGGTGTATGTATATGCACCGGACGGCCCGGAAGTAGATGCTCACCTGAATCTTATTAATCAGTATAACAGCCGGGCAGAAAACCCAACCCGCTGGAATGAAGTAGTGTACAGGGGATATGATTTCGCGGAGAAGATGTTCGCGGAGAAAAAAGGCAATGTAGTAGTGTTATCGGGCAATAACCGTTTAAAAACAGATTATATCCTAGGCGCAGTAGACGCCAAATTGAATGTGCTGGCAGATAAACCGATGGCAATCAATACTGATAACTTCAATAAGCTTATTCAGGCTTTTGAGGATGCCAAAAAGAATAATGTGTTGCTGTATGATATCATGACCGAGCGATCCGAGATCACCAATATCCTTCAAAAAGAGCTGATGCACGACAGCGAACTGTTTGGGGAACTGAAGAAAGGAACGGAGAAAGATCCCGCTGTAATGATCGAAAGCATTCACTATTTTTTTAAGAATGTGTCCGGTAAGCCATTGGTGAGGCCAGATTGGTTTTTTGATCCGGCTCAACAGGGTGATGCCATTGCCGATGTGGGTACCCATATAGTTGATATCGTGCAGTGGCAATGCTTCCCGGATATTACGCTCGACTATTCCAAAGACATCAATATGGGTTCTGCAAAAATTTGGCCTACACCCCTTACGCCAACCCAATATGCCAGTATCACAGGTAAAAATGTATATCCAGACTACCTGAAACCATATATTGAAAAGGACTCCCTTTTACAAACACACGCTAATGGCGAAATGAACTATACCATAAAAGGAGTGCCGGTTAAGATAATCATAAGATGGGACTATAAAGCCGAAGCTGGGGGCGATTCACACTTTGCCGTTATAAAAGGCACAAAGTGTACCCTTGAGATCAGACAAGGCAAAGCCGAAAACTACAAACCCGTTTTATATATCATCCCTTCCGGTCGCAAGGATGATGAGGCAGGCGAGGCAGTGCAGAAAGCGATAACTACGGTGGCTGCAAAATACCCCGGCGTAACAGCCGAAAAACAGGGCAAAGAATGGAAGGTGGTCATTCCTGCATCATACGATGTAGGACATGAGGCTCATTTTGGAGAGGTGATGGAAAGATATTTGCAATATCTGAAGGAGGGAAACATGCCCGCATGGGAAGTACCCAATACGATAGCAAAATATTACATTACAACCAAAGCACTGGAAATAGCAACAAAACATTAATTAACTGCCGTTAGCGGAACAGCTGCGTAAAAACAATTGCTATACCAACTGTCCGGAAAGCCGTTCTGGTTCCGGACAGTAGTGTTATACCGTTAAAAAGATATATTTAAAGATGCACAACATTGAATCTAATTATTTTTTATGATGGGAAAAAATAAGTTTGATCTGACCGGAAAAAAAGCACTCGTCACCGGAGGCAGCAGGGGGCTGGGATTCGCCATTGCAAAAGCATTCATCGCCCACGGCGCCGAAGTGATCATTACGGCAAGGAATAAGGAACACCTGGAAAAGGCATGCAAAACGCTCGGAGAACAATGCAAAGGCCACATTTTCGATTTGAAGGAACTGGCTGGTATCGCAGACTTTGTTTCTGACATAGAAAACGAATACGGTGCTATAGATATACTGATAAACAATGCCGGTATCCATCTTAAAAAAGATGCGCTCGATGTAAGCGATAAAGCGTACGAAGAAGTGATCCGTATCAACCAGCAGGCCGTATTTTCCATGAGCCGTGAGTGCGCAAAAAAGATGATGGCCCGCAAAAAAGGAGTGATCCTTATGATCAGCTCCATGGCTTCACAATACGGCATTCCAAAAGTAATTGCCTACACAGCGGCAAAATCGGCAATAGAGGGGATGACAAGAGGATTAGCAGTAGAGTGGTCGCCTGCCGGCATAAGAGTGAATTGCATCGCCCCCGGCTTCATTGAAACCGATATGTCTTCAAAAGCGCTGAACGGCGATAAGGAAAGAAAAGCCCGTGTATTATCGCGTACCCCCATGGGCAGGCTGGGAACCCCGGAAGATGTTGCGCTTGCCGCCGTATACCTGGCTTCCGATGCTGCTGAATATGTTACCGGTATTGTATTGCCGATAGACGGTGGAAATGCCATTGGATTCTAGGCGAGATATGAGGTTGCAGGGAGGAGATATGCTGATTGCTCATAGTTGCTCCCCTGCGAATACCCTGCAGGGATAAAAGCCGACACTTTACCTGCTTAAATAACCTCCATCCACCGCATAATAACTGCCGGTAACAAAAGAGGCCTTGTCGGAGCTGAGCCATACTACCAGTGATGCCACTTCACCGGGCTCTCCTAACCTGCCTACAGGATGCTGTGCCACCAAAGCCTGCTTTACCTCATCTCCCAGGTTGTCCAGCAGGGGTGTATTAATAAATGCGGGCCCCACTGCATTTACCCGTATGCCCTTAGCGCTATATTCAAGTGCAGCGGTTTTGGTAAGCCCTACAACGCCATGCTTGGCAGCCACATAGCCTGCAGCGGTGGCAAAACCTACCTGCCCTAAAATAGATGACATATTCACAATAGCTCCCTTACCCTGCTTCAGCATCTGCTCCAGCTCTAACTTCATACAGTAAAATACGCTGTTCAGGTTAACATTGATCACCTTCAGCCAGCCTTCAACGCTCATATCGGCTACCGCGTTCGACTCACCGCCTATACCGGCATTGTTAAAAGCAATATCAAGGCTGCCATATTTTTCTACGCTGCCGGAGATCAGGGCGGCGCAATCTTCGTATTTGCCTATATCGGCGGGAATAAAAAATGCGTCCCCTCCTTTTTCTTTAATAGCAGCCACCGTTTGCTGTCCGTGGTCGTGGTTAATATCCGATACGATCACTTTTGCACCATACACAGCGTATGATTCCGCAGCAGCCCTGCCTATGCCTGAGCCTGCCCCTGTTACCAGGGCAACTTTACCTTTGATATCTTCCATAAAATATATTTTAATGTACTATGCAAATTATATAAATGCTGCCTGACTAATCTGTAGGGCAGTCACATCCGGATATGATACTGGTCATATGCTTGCAGGGATTGGACTAAACCCCGCAGTCTTTAGATAATAATAGTTACTATGATAAGCCTTTGCTCTTTGCTTCTTGTTATACATTGAACCGGAAATGCATGATATCCCCGTCTTCCACCACATAGTCTTTTCCCTGCACAGCTAATTTTCCTGCGTCGCGGCACGCGGCTTCAGACCGGTATTGTATAAAGTCGTTGTATTTGATCACTTCGGCGCGGATAAAGCCTTTTTCAAAATCGGTGTGTATAACGCCTGCAGCCTGTGGTGCCAGCATGCCTTTGGTGATGGTCCAGGCCCTTACTTCCTGTACGCCTGCCGTAAAATAGGTAATGAGGTTCAGCAAATGATAAGTAGAGCGGATCAGCCTCGTAACACCGCTTTCCTTCAGACCCAGATCTTCCAGGAACATCTGCCGGTCTTCATAACTTTCCATCACCGCGATCTCGCTTTCAATAGCAGCGCTCACATACAGGATCTCTGCGTTTTCATCTTTTACCATATCCTGTATGGCAGTTGTATGCTTATTGCCCGACACCACACTTTTCTCATCTACATTGCAAACATAAATTACCGGCTTAAGCGTGAGCAGAAAAGTATCAGCAATAAATTTTTCCCTGTCTTCCTTACTTACAGCAAATGATCTTGCATTTTTCCCCTGCTCAAGGTGCTGTTTCAGTTGCTGCAGGATATCCAGTCCACGCACCTGTTCCTTATCCCCGCTGGTGCGGGTAACTTTTTCAATGCGGCTTATTTTTTTCTCTATACTGTCAAGATCTTTTAACTGCAGCTCCGTATCAATGATCTCTTTATCCCTTACCGGGTTTACACTACCGTCTACATGGATCACGTTATCGTCGTCAAAACAGCGCAGCACGTGAATGATCGCGTCGGTATTACGGATGTTGCCTAAAAACTGGTTGCCCAGCCCTTCTCCCTTGCTGGCGCCTTTTACCAGTCCGGCAATATCCACGATCTCCACCGTAGTAGGCACCACTCTTTGTGGCTTTACTAATTTTTCCAGCTCAATAAGCCGCTGGTCTGGTACGGTAATGACCCCTACATTGGGCTCAATGGTGCAAAACGGGAAATTGGCTGCCTGTGCTTTGGCGCTGCTTAATGCATTAAATAAAGTTGATTTTCCCACATTGGGCAATCCCACTATACCTGCCTGTAATGCCATAGTTGATTTTTAATTGGAAGCCGGTTGTTTCATATCCGGACTTTTTTAAAGGCGGCAAAGGTAGCACTACGCAATGAATTATAAAAACCAAAGCGACTACAGCCGTGGGCAATCAGCGATCAGGTATGTTGCAAATTACAGGTTTCAGGTTTATAGTTCGGATTTAGAGCTTCTGGCTTCGGATTTGGTATTTAATCTTTATTTGGTTCTTGTGATTTGGCTCTTGGTGCTTTATCCTGTTTCACGCAGCGTTCGCCACGGAGCAGCGACGCAGAGGAGAATGCCATCTCATCTCTTCAGTACTCCTTCGGATTTAGCTCCGAACGTTCGGAGTTCAGACTTCGGGCTTTATTTGTGATTTGTCATTTGGTTCTTGGTGCTTTATTCTCCTACATATCATTTTTTTGCCATTTACATTTTAGCATTTACCTTCAACTATGGCATTGAATTATATATGGATGGCCTTTTTCCTGCTGGCCTTTGCGCTTGCTTTTGTCAAATGGGCTTTTCTGGGAGATGCGGAAATATTCAAGCTGCTGGTAGACGGCATTTTCAAATCGGCCAACGACGGCTTTGATATCTCGCTGAAGCTGGTGGGCATTATGTCGCTGTTTCTGGGCTTTATGAAGATCGGCGAAAAAGCGGGCGCTATTCATTTCCTGTCGCGGCTGGTAGCCCCATTTTTTTCAAAGCTTTTTCCCGGAGTGCCCAAAAACCATCCCGCTACCGGGCATATGATGATGAATTTCTCCGCTAACCTGTTAGGATTGGATAATGCTGCCACACCTTTTGGCATAAAGGCAATGGAAAGCCTGCAGGAGCTTAATACCGATAAAAACACAGCCAGCAATGCGCAATTGATGTTCCTGATCCTGCATGCCAGCGGACTTACCCTGATCCCTGTAAGCGTTATGGCCATGCGCGCATCTGTTAAGCCCCCCGCAGCCAATCCTACGGATATATTTGTACCCTGCATGATCGTAACTTTTGCAGCCACAATGGCGGCGCTTCTTATTGTGTCTTTCCGGCAAAAGATACGTTTGTTCCAACCGGTAATACTCGCCTGGATTGGAAGCATATCCGCATTGATAGCGGCACTGGTATGGTACCTCACCACGCTTGACCAGGGCAGCCTCGAGCGCTTTTCGTCTACCTTGAGCAGTGGTATTATTTTACTGATCTTTCTGGCCTTCTTACTGGGAGGATGGAGAAAGAAGGTAAACATGTTTGATGCTTTTGTAGAAGGTGCTAAAGGAGGATTTGAAATTGCTGTACGCATCATCCCTTATCTTATTGCCATGCTCGTAGCCATAAGTGTATTGCGCAACTCCGGGATATTTGGGTACATTACGGAAGGTTTCCGGCATTTATTTACCCTGCTCGGGATGAACACCGACTTCGTGGAAGCACTGCCTACGGCTTTCATGAAACCCCTGAGCGGTGCGGGGGCCAGGGGCATGATGGTGGACGCCATGAACACTCATGGTGCCGACTCGTTCATTGGCAGGTTATCCAGCATCTTCCAGGGCACCAGCGATACTACATTTTACGTGGTTGCGGTTTATTTTGGAGCGGTATCCATAAAAAATACCCGCTATGCCATCCCGGTAATGCTGTTAGCTGATCTTGCCGGCGTTATTACTGCTATTGGCGTGGGATACCTGTTTTTTCATTAGCTCAAAGCCGACAGCCCTTTTAACCAAATATTTTATTCATCCTGTCAATGATCACTTTTAGCCTTTCCCTTCCTCCCCCGGGCACTTCTGCAGAAGCCCAGCCATTGTAGCCGATCTTTTCCAGCGCCTGCACAATCACCGGCCAGTTGTTATCGCCTTCCATCAGCTCCACGTCAAATCCCTTCCATAACCCTTCGTCGTTTTGCTTTTTACGGCTGTATTCTTTTACATCCAGCTTCATGATCCGTTTATCCAGAATCTCAATCCACTGCTCGGGCCAGCCATAACGAAGGATATTGCCTATATCGAAATACCAGCCCAGCAGCGGATGGTTGATCTCATCTATATACCTCGCAGCTTCTATCGGGCTGATCAAAAAATTATTCCATACGTTTTCTATAGCTATCTTAATGCCGGTTTTTTCTGCGTGCGGCAACAGCCTCTTTATTTCTTCCTGCGTACGTTTGTAAGCGTCGGCATAGCTGATCTGATCGTTTACCACGCCCGCTACCAGCAATACTGTTGTGCCGCCATACATTTTGCAATCATTGAGTGATTCGATAACCGAATCGGCACACTGCTTCCGGATGGCCGGATCGGGATGCGACAGGGGCTGCTTCCAGTGCCGGGAATTGACCACGCCCGGTATCTCCAAACCCGTTTTCTGCTTCGCGTCTAATATTTCGCGGTGGTTGAATGTATGGGGTGAGCTGAATTCCACGCCGTCGTAACCCAGCTCCTTCAGGAGCCTGAACTTATCCATCATGGTGTTGCCTTCTTTCACCATTTCGATCTTCAGGCTCTTTTTAATTTTAGGCTTCAGGGAAGTCGGCTCTGCTATGGACGGAACACCAACAGTGGTTGCAGCCGCAAATAATGCGGTATTTTTTATAAAATCTCTTCTTTGCATGGTCATTATTTGAATGGAGTGATGCCAGGCATGGCCACTTCAGCAACAGGTATGGCAAGATCGAAGCTATAGGTTTCCGATGGAGGCCCTAACCGTTCGGTTGACTGCATCGCCTCATCCCATGTTATTTTTTTGCCGGTATAGGCAGCCATCCTGCCCATGATAGCAAGCATAGAGCTGTTGGCAAGTTCCTCGCCCTGGCTGATGGTGGTGCCTTTCCGTATGGCGGCAAACAATTCGTTATGCTCCGTTTGGTACATGTCATTTTGCGGACCATTGTATGTCCACACTTTTTTACCGGTTTTTATTTCATGAAAGTTGCGCGAGCAGTCTGCAATGGCTTTCCCTTTGGTGCCCCACATTTCCGCGGCGTATCCGCCCTGGCATCCTGCCTGCTGTCTGCTGAAATGATATCCTCTTGCATCGCCGGGATATTCATACGTAATGGCAAAGTGATCAAAAATATGACCGTACTGCGGAGCTGTTCTTACCTGGCGCCCGCCCGTACCTATGGCGTTCAGGGGCCGCACATCGCCAAAAGCCCAGCTCATCATATCCACGCTGTGCACCGCCTGCTCTACAATGTGATCGCCGGAAAGCCAGTTGAAGAACGGCCAGTTCCTTAACTGCCATTCGGCAGAAGTAAGCCGCGGATTTTCCGGCTGCCAGCTCCTGTAGGTCGCTCCCGTATTATATGTATTATATACAGCTGATACCTGGCCGATAGCGCCGCCAACTACTTTTCCGAACGTGGCCCTTTTGGGCTCATGAAAACGCCAGCAGAAGCCTGAAACAATGCTTACATTTTTTTCCTTTGCTTTTTTCGCAGCTTCCAGCACCCTTCTGATACCCGGAGCATCCACAGCTACCGGCTTTTCACAGAAGATATGTTTACCTGCTCCCACAGCAGCTTCTAAATGTAAGGGACGAAACCCCGGAGGTGTGGCCAGGATCACTACATCCACCCCTGAATCCAGTACTTTTTTATAGGCGTCAAAGCCGATGTACTGATGCTCCGGGCTCACTTTGGCCTTATCAGGATGTATCTCCTGAAGATTCTTTAATGATTTTTCCAACTGGTCGCTAAAAATATCCGCCATGGCATGAAGCACTACATTGGGATCGGCAAACAGCGCCTGGCTGGCAGCCCCGCTGCCACGCCCTCCACAGCCGATAAGCCCCACTTTAAGCGTGTCTGCGTTCATTTTTTTATATGCAGGAGCAGCATGAATAATATTAAACGGTAGTGCGCCCGCTGTAACTGCCATACCCGAAAGTTTGAGGAAAGTCCTTCTTTTCTGATTGCTCATGGGGAGTGATTCTTTTTTAGTGAGAATGCAATATAAAATATTATTCGCGAAAATGCTTCCTGAATCGATAAAACAAAATGTTATCGACAACAACTGACTTCCTCACCACTTCTGCAGTACAACGCCATCATGCAAAGCTGTGGCGGAATTGTAGCTTTTAACTTTATCTTTGACGACACGGACTTCTCCTGCCTTAAAATATATTTAAAATGAAGTATTCCTTTTTTACCATTGCTTTACTGACCGGATGGCTTGCCGGCAGTGGCCAACACAAAAAATATGTACAGCCGGGAGATACCGCTGTATTGAACAGTATTGCCCGCTGGCAGGATATGAAATTCGGGCTCTTCATGCATTGGGGAACCTACAGCCAGTGGGGTATTGTGGAAAGCTGGAGCATCTGCCCCGAAGATGAAGGTTGGACCCAACGGAAAGGCCCATACGCAGATAATTATTTTGAGTATGTGAAAGCCTATGAAAACCTGCAAACCACTTTCAACCCTGTACAATTCAACCCGCAAAAATGGGTTGCGGCTGCTAAAGAGGCGGGTATGAAATACATGAT
Source organism: uncultured Terrimonas sp. (assembly GCA_964599035.1). Taxonomy (GTDB): domain Bacteria; phylum Bacteroidota; class Bacteroidia; order Chitinophagales; family Chitinophagaceae; genus Agriterribacter. The sequence goes on from CAZREP010000003.1 coordinate 14,644, forward strand.
CTTCACGACCAAGCACCATGATGGCTTCAGCATGTTCGATACCAAAGAGACCGACTATAAAATTACGGATAGTAAAACGCCTTTTTCCAGGAATCCGAAAAGCAACATAACCAAAGAGATCTTTAATGCTTTCAGGGATCAGGGATTTGCAGTAGGCGCTTATTTTTCAAAGCCCGACTGGCATAATAAAGATTACTGGTGGCCTTATTTTCCGCCTAAAGACAGGAATGTAAATTATGACCCAACCAAATATCCCGGGCGATGGGAATCCTTTAAGCGTTTTACGTATAACCAGATCAAAGAGCTGATGAGCGAATATGGCAAAGTGGATATCCTCTGGTTAGATGGCGGCTGGGTGCGGCCATTATCTACGGTTGACACTACCGTGGAATGGCAGCGCGGTATTAAAACAAACCAGGATATTGATATGAAGCGTATCGCCGAAATGGCAAGGAGCTATCAGCCCGGCTTATTAATAGTAGACAGAACAGTAACCGGTCCTTATGAAAATTATACCACGCCCGAGCAGGAAGTGCCGCATGAATTATTGCCTTATCCCTGGGAAAGCTGCATCACAATGGGCAATTCCTGGAGCTATGTGCCCAACGACCACTATAAGTCCGCGCATAAGATCATCCAGATGCTGATACAGATCGTATCACGGGGAGGGAACCTGCTGCTGAATATCGGGCCCGGACCGGACGGCGACTGGGATCCGGTGGCTTATGAACGCCTGAACGCAATCGGTGAATGGATGAAAGTGAACGGCGAAGCCATACATGGCTCCAAGCCACTGGCGCCCTATGAATCGGGTAATATGTATTTCACGCAATCCGGCAATGGAAAAGCGAAGTATGCATTTTATATGTCAGACAAAGATGAAGTGAACCTTCCCTTACAGGTCGCATTGAAAAATTTCGGGGCTCCCGCCCACAGCAAGATCAGCTTACTGGGAAGCGGCGCCAAACTGAAATGGAAAGCAGAGAGTGGCAATACCATCATAGAAATCCCGGCTTTGGTTAAAAGCAAATGGAAGGGTAAGTATGTAGCCGTATTTAAAATAGAATAAATGACAGTCTCCGGGAGGTGCCGGAGACAAATCCGAAGCTGGAAAGCACGAAATCCGAAGGAGGCTGTCAGTAATCATCAGCTTTGATCTATGAGAGTATGGTACGAAATGCGAAAATGCATACAATCCTTCATTTTCAAATTTTCATATTTCCACATTTTCACATTCTTTCAGGCACATCAATCCCCACCAGCTCCATACCCGAAGCAATAACATTCGCCAGCATTTGGCAGATGCGCAGGCGCAGTTGCTTTTTATTTTCCGTTTCTGCCTGCAGTACACGATGCCCGGTCACGAACGAGTTGAAGGTCTTTGCCAGCTCGTAGCAGTAAGCCACGATCACGGAAGGATTATGTTCTGAGGCAGCCTGCTGTATAACTACAGGATACCTTTCCAGCAAAATGAGCAGCTCTTTTTCCAGGGGCAGCAGTGGCTCATGCTGCTGCAAAGAAAAAGGTGCGTCCGGCTGTTCGTGCCGCAATATGGCTTTTGCTCTTGCATGTGAAAATTGCACAAAAGAAGCGGTAAATCCATGAAAATCGATACTCTCCTCGGGATTGAAGATCATTTTCTTTTTAGGATCGACCCGAAGTATGAAGAACTTCAATGCCCCTAATCCTATTGTATTGTACAGCCTGTTGAGCTCGTCGGGTGTGAAGTCGTTCACCTTGCCCAGCTCTTTTGTTTTTCGAGCCGCCACCTTTATCATTTCATCAATAATATCATCGGCGTCTACCACGGTTCCTTCTCTTGTTTTCATGCGGCCCGAAGGCAGTTCCACCATACCATAGCTGAGGTGATAAATACCCTCTGAGGAAGGAAGTCCCAGTTTCCGGCATATCAGTTGCAGCACTTTGAAATGATAGTTTTGCTCATCCCCTACCACATAAATGCTCTGTTGATATTGATAGGCTTTGTATTTCTCAACGGCTAACCCGATATCCTGCGTAATGTACACGGCCGTGCCGTCTTTTCGTTGTACGATCTTTTCATCCAGTCCGTCGGCTGTAAGATCAACCCATACGCTGTTATCCTCTTTTTTATAGAATACACCCTTTTGTAAACCTTCCTCTACCAGTTGCTTGCCCAATAAATAAGTATCGCTTTCATAATAGGTTTTATCAAAATCGCTCCCGATCCGCTTATAAGTAACATCAAACCCTGCGTATACCCAGCTGTTCATTTTCCTCCATAAATCCATTACCTCCGGTTTGCCTGCTTCCCAGTCTACCAGCATCTGCTGCGCAGCTTTCATAACAGGAGCTTCCTGCTCTGCTGCCGCACGGCTCATCCCCTGCGATACCAGCTCTTCTGTTTCTTTTTTATATACCGTACCAAACAGCACATAATAATCCCCCACAAAATGATCTCCTTTCATGCCTGTGCTCTCAGGAGTGACCCCATTCGCAAACTGTTGCCAGGCCACCATGCTTTTGCAAATGTGGATACCGCGGTCGTTGGCGATGCAGGTTTTAACCACATTATAGCCGGCTGCCTTTAGTATCTCTGCTACGCTCCATCCTAAAAAGTTATTGCGCAAATGCCCCAAATGCAATGGCTTGTTGGTATTGGGTGAGGAATATTCTACCACAATGGTGATATCGTTTTTTGCCTTCCTGCCATATGCACTGTTCTGGTAGTTATCCTTCAACACTCCCATCCAGTAACTGTCGGTAAGGGTGAGATTTAAAAAGCCTTTTATTACATTATACGCGGAGAACAGAGAAGGATGCGTCTGCATCAGGTGTGCACCCAATGCATTGCCCAGAGCCTCGGGAGATTGCCTGAGCGGCTTCAGCAGCCCGAACAATACTACGGTGTAATCACCTTTAAATTCAGGCTTGGTGTCATTGACCTGGAAATCCCTTTCACCGAATGACCGGTTATATAGTTGCGCTATGGCATTGATAACAGCCGACTGGATAGTTGATGTAACGGACATGATCCCCGCATTTTAAAAGACTGCAAAAATAAGAATATGCGGCTTCCTTTTTTTATGTTATTTTGTAGAAATGCAATAGCCAAGCGAAAGATCATTATGCAAATTATAGAAGTTAACAATACGGCTACAAGGAAAGCTTTTCTTGATCTTGCCAGGAAAATATATAAGAATGATCCTAACTGGATATGTCCGCTGAATAATGATATTGAATCGGTGTTTGATCCGTGGAGAAACAGCAATCATCAACACGGAAAATGCATGAGGTGGATCCTGAAAGACAACAGCGGTAAGGTGATCGGCCGCATAGCTGCTTTTATCAATAATAAAAAAGCCTATCTCTCCAACACGCCTGTGGGCGGATGTGGCTTTTTTGAATGTACCGATAACCAGAATGCAGCCGACCTGCTGTTTGATACGGCTAAAACATGGCTTGCCAAAAGTGGCATAAAGGCGATGGATGGTCCGATCAACTTCGGGGAAAATGATATGTGGTGGGGGCTCCTGGTAGAAGGCTTTGCTGCGCCTTATTATGGCATGAACTATCATCAGCCGTATTATAAAAGATTGTTCGAACGTTATGGCTTTATACCGCTGTATGAGCAGATATCCAATGCAATAGATATCAATAAGCCTTTTCCCGAACGCTTTACCAAAATTGCAGAGTGGGTGCTTAAAAAGCCGGGATACCGGTTTGAGCATCTCAGCAAAAAAGAATTCTCTCGTTTTGCCAGTGATTTTAAAGAGATCTACAACGATGCCTGGAAAGACTTTGAGAACTTCACCCCTATAACGGACACGGCCATACGTGAAACCTTTGAAAAGATGAAGATCATTATGGATGAGAAGCTGATCTGGTTTGCCTATGTGAATGGAGAGCCGGCTTCCATGATCGTGATCGTTCCCGACACCAATGAGCTGATCCGCAATTTAAATGGTAGGCTGGGCGCCTGGGATAAGCTGAAATTTCTCATCAATAAATGGAACCATAAAAATCAGCGCATGCGGGCGGTGATCATGGGAACTAAAACCAGGTTCCAAAAACACGGGCTCGAATCTGCCATGATCATTAAATTAAAGGAATACGTTTTACCGCTGAACCAGTATAAAGAGCTTGAGCTGTCGTGGGTAGGTGATTTTAATACTAAAATGCTCGCGCTGCACGAAGCAACCGGCGCCACGTTCTCTAAAAAGCATATCACGTACAGGTATCTTTTTTAAGTAATGTTACACGCATCTTTTGATCCTTGCGGATACTTCTTCGGGAGTTTCCCGGAAATCAATTAACATAATCTGAATACTTCTGTAGCTTACAAGTCGCATCCCTTAGGGGAAACGGAACAACGGAGGCACCTCCGGTAAAAAAGGAGCACTTAAACATAATAATTGTTAAATGCTGTTGTTATTTCACACATAATTCTGCAATTTACATTCAATCTGTGATCAATCTGATGCATTTTCCCTTTTTCAATTCAACCCGGCTTAAGATCAGGGAATACCACACAGCTATATGGTGGATAGCTTTGCCGGTCCTATTGTTCTTAGCCTGCAATGGTAGCTCCCCCGGGCCTAAAACGGTAGAGATTGTGCGGCAGCCGGAAGACCTGAATAAAAAAACCAATGAAAATATTGCTGTTGCCATAGCTTTTGCTGCTGAGAACGGCGGAAAGTTAAATGACAGTACCGTATTTAATATACTGCCGGCGGTGAAGTCATGGTATGACAGGCTTGATTCCCCGCGCACATGGAGCTACGAGAAGCAATGGCTGCCTGTAGCAGATTCTTTACTCCGGTTTATCCGCCACAGTGAAAACTATGGATTGTTTCCCCCGGATTATCATTTTGACCGGCTGGACATCATTCATCACAAATTAAAAACAGACTCTTCTGCCATGCTCGACGCGGCCTTGTGGGCGCGTGCCGACCTGCTCCTCACCGATGCGTTCATGCAGCTCGTCAAAGACATTAAGCTGGGAAGGCTGGAAAGGGACAGCATTACACTAAGAAAAGATTCCGTGCTCACCGACTCCTTTTATGTATCACTGCTGAAAAATGTACAGCAAAAAGAAGAGCTGATCTCCTTTATTAACGAACTTGAACCGAGGCACGAGGGGTATATCGGGCTAAAGAATGCACTTAAGCATTTCCTGGATACCATGAACAGAACAAATTATACTTACCTGTCTTACCCATATACAGACCCGGTAGATTCACTGGAGTTTATCAGGAACCTGCAAACCCGCCTGTTTGAAGGGGGATACCTGCCATTTAACGACGGCAAGGCAGACACTGCTACCTTAACAGCAGCGGTAAAAGCCTATCAAAAGGAGAATAACCTGAAGGTAGATGGAAAAGCCGGGCCGATGGTAGTAAAGTCGCTTAACAACAACGACCAGGAAAAGTTCAGGACCATTGCTATTAATATGGACAGGTACAAGCAATTGCCTGATACCATGCCACAGCGATATGTATGGGTGAATATTCCTGCTTTCCGGTTGCGTGTATGGGATAATGATACCCTGAAACTGGAATCAAAAATAATCGTCGGACAACCCCAAACAAGAACGCCTTTGCTTACCAGCACGCTTACAAATTTTATTATTTTTCCGCAATGGACCGTACCCTATAGCATTATATTTAAAGAAATGCTGCCAAAGATCAGGAATAACGTAACATACCTCGATAAGCAAAATCTGATGGTGGTTGATAAAAATGACAGTATTATAGATCCACACAGCATTAATTGGTTCAGGCTTAATAAAAATTATTTCCCTTATCTCCTGAAGCAAAGAGAAGGAGATAACAATTCTCTTGGCGTCATAAAATTTAATTTCAGAAATAAGTACAGCGTGTATTTGCACGATACCAATGCCCGCTGGCTTTTCTCAAAAACGAACCGTTCGCTCAGCCATGGATGTGTAAGAGTTCAGCAATGGGATAAACTATCCAGGTACCTGGTAGAGAATGATTCCCTTCGTTATAATCCCGATACACTGGCGGCCTGGATCAAACGGAAAGAAAAACATACCATATATTTTTCCCGGAAAATACCCATTTTTATACGCTATATTACCTGTGAGGCTACAGATAACCGGCTTGTATTCTTCGATGATATATATGCTGAAGACAAAGTGGCAAGACAAACATGGTTTAGCAATAAATATAACCTGACTACGTTATAACGGCGTTGGCAAAATAGCCGGAAATACCGGTAATTCGTCTTCTGGCAATCATAAACCGGTCCCGGAATAATAAAATTTTGGTCTCAGTTTTGCAGGCTATCCAGCCTCTGTTACCGGGAAAACAGGTTAAATGAAGCAATTATTAATATTATTTCTTTCCTTCTTCTGCATTTATACGTGTGCGATAGCCCAGCGCGTTCCGGCAAAGAAAGCTGGTGAGCCCTCCACGATTCAGCATGGCATAGCCAGCTTTTACGCCGACAAATTCCAGGGAAGAAAAATGGCTAACGGGGAGCTGTACGACCGGAACAAGCTCACTGCTGCGGCTAACCGCATTCCTCTGGGTACCTGGGTTAGAGTAAGCAACCTTTCAAACAAAAAAACCGTCATAGTTCAAATTACCGACAGGATGCACCCTAAGAACAGGCGGCTTATTGACCTATCCAAAGCCGCCGCAATAAAGCTGGGGTTCATCAAAAAGGGGCTTACAAGGGTAAGCGTTGAAATTATCAATAAGCCCTAGGAGGATTGTTGCTGAAGACATAGACAGGGATAAATAATTTGGAGCGTTAATAATCAACCATATACCTTTGCATTAATTTTAACAAAATATGATTTTTATGAGAAAACCGTTATTAAGTCTATTGGCAGTATGCTTATTCGGCACCGCCCTCGCTCAGGAAAATGCCATTAAAAACCCGTATAAAAAACAACCGGCATTTGGCTTTGCTTTCACTTTCCATGATTTTCAGACTGCACAGGATTTAAAAAACACTTCCCTCAGTCAGGTTTTAAAAGATAAGCAATGGTATAAAACAGGACGCATGAGCCCCGGCCTGGCTTTATCTTATTTTCAGGGACTTAGCAATCATTTTGATTTCATGGGACGCCTGGGTGGTACTTTCACCAGCTATCCCGTACCAGACAAACCCCAGAGCGGCAATGACAAGTTGCTTGCCGAATTGGACGCAAATATTAACGCCAAGCTGCTGAGCGACAGATATTGGGTGACCCCATATTTAACCGCCGGTATCGGTGGATCTCAGTGGAACGGCTATTGGGGTGCTTATGTACCGTTAGGGTTGGGAGTACAGGTTAACCTACTGGACCAGGCATTTATTAATTTTAATGCACAGTACCGGGTAGCAGTAACCACCGGCACCACCGCCAACCATTTGTTTTACAGCTTAGGTATTGCAGGTTCTCTGTTCGAGAAAAAAGAGCCTAAAGTAATTCCTCCCCCCCCACCCCCTGCCGACACAGATAACGACGGTATTGTTGATTCGCTTGATGCCTGCCCGGATGTTGCCGGTTTGGCTCAGTTCAACGGCTGCCCTGATACGGATGGCGACGGTATTCCGGATAAAGATGATAAATGCCCCAATGTAAAAGGACTTGAAAAATACAACGGCTGCCCTATTCCTGATTCTGATAATGACGGTATAAATGATGAAGAAGATAAATGTCCGAATGAAGCCGGTATAGCCAAATATCAGGGTTGTCCCATACCCGATACTGATGGCGACGGAGTGAATGATGAGGAAGATAAATGCCCTGCACTGGCTGGTCCGGCAAGCAACCAGGGATGTCCGGAGATCAAAGAGGAAGTGAAAAAGCGTATTGACGTGGCTGCAAAAAATGTATTCTTTGCCACAGGAAGTTCCAAATTGCTGGCAAAATCATTCAAATCGCTGGATGAAGTAGCAAAGATCCTTAATGAAGATCCCAATCTTAAACTGGATGTTGAAGGCCATACAGATAATACCGGCAAGCCCGATAAGAACCAGATCCTGAGTGAGCAGAGAGCACAGTCTGTGGTAGATTATCTGACAACCAAAGGCGGGGTGGATCCCACGCGCCTTGTATCTGCAGGCTTTGGACAGGATCAGCCGATTGCAGATAATAAAACTGCCGCCGGTCGTGCTCAAAACCGCCGTGTGGACCTGAAACTGCATTATAATTAATAGCAGCTTTAAAAGAGATAAAAAACCCGGTTCGTGAAACCGGGTTTTTTTATGAAGAGCCCTTTCTCTGCCTGTAAGGCAGCAGCTTGATACAACAGCATTCCGGCATAAATATGATTCGTTTTGTGTATCGCGAGAAAATAAAAAAGGTTATCATCAGCCGATAACCTTCTATATTATTTTACAGTAAAAAATTTATCTGTATCCAACCATTCCCTGGGTAGCTTTACATCCACCACGGGAAGAAGTGCATGAAGCCAAAAAAGTAGTACCCATAGCGATAACGAGCAAAGCAATAACAAAATTTTTTTTCATTTTGAAGATTTTTAGGTAAAACAAATAACACGTTGCAAGCGTGGCGCTCGTAGGAGTAGGAGATCATGTTATTCTTCAGGGGGGAATTGGAATTACGCAGATATACGCAAAAGAGATACCGCAAATAAACTAATATTAGACCTACAAAACAAATTTTGCGCCTATTTTCCCCTCCTGGCACAGATTTGTTTAACTTATGTTAACAGAACGCCGATGGTGTTATAATTTTGGCTATTTTGCCGGGTAATAATTAATTATTGTTAATGATATGCTGTTACAATTGAACCGTCCGCTGGCTGTTATTGATCTTGAAACAACAGGCATAAATCTCACCGTTGACCGCATTGTTGAAATAGCCATTGTGAAAGTACAGCCGGACGGGAACCGTATAGTAAAGAGGAAGTTGGTTAACCCGCTTATGCCTATACCTAAAGCATCTTCCGACGTGCATGGCATTACCGATGATATGGTTAAAGATGCTCCTTCTTTTAAGCAGATTGCCAATGAAATACGCCAGTTCCTTGACCATTGCGATCTGGCAGGATATAATTCCAATCGCTTTGACCTCCCCTTGCTGGTAGAAGAATTCCTGCGTACGGGGCTGGAATTTGATATGTCCAACCGCCATTTGCTGGATGTGCAAAAGCTGTATCACATGATGGAACCCCGCAACCTGAGCGCTGCATATAAGTTTTATTGCGATAAGAACCTTGACAATGCGCACAGCGCAGAAGTAGACGCCATAGCAACCTTCGAAATACTTGAATCACAATTGCAAAGATATCCCCAGGTAGGCTCAACAGTGGAATCCGTTATCAAATTTACCGGGCAGGAACAAATTGTGGATTTTGCACGACGTTTTGTTATGGAAAATGGAATAGAAATATTTAATTTCGGAAAACATAAAGGACGGGCAGTAACCGAAGTACTGAAAGCCGAGCCCCAGTATTACGACTGGATGATGAAGGGCGACTTTCCAATGCATACCAAGCAAAAGCTTACAGAAATACTTAACCGTACCTTACTGAAAAAAGCATAAGACTGTTTTTTACAGGAAAAGCATCAAATCATTTTACAGTAAAACACGATATCTGTTGGAAAAGCTGGTGGTCATACCTACTTATAATGAAAGTGAGAATATCAGGAGTATTCTTGATGCCATATTTAATATGGATCTGGGTTTTCATGTGCTGGTTGTCGACGATAATTCTCCCGACGGCACTGCGCAAAGGGTTTATGACATGCAGCAGGATTATCCCGGGCAGCTGTTCCTGCAGGTTAGAGAGGAAAAGCAGGGATTAGGCACTGCCTATATTTACGGGTTTAAATGGGCTATAGACAGGGGATACAAATTTATTTTTGAGATGGACGCCGATTTCTCACACAATCCTCAGGATCTTGAGCGGCTTTACCAGGCATGTACGAAAAGAGCGGATGTAGCAATAGGTTCACGTTATGTTAAAGGAGGAAAAACAGTGAACTGGAGCCGCTACCGGAATGTGCTTTCCAAGGGTGGCGCTTTATATACGCGTATCCTGACGTGGATGCCGGTAAAAGACCCCACTGCAGGCTTTATATGCTACAGGAAAGAAGTGCTGGAAACCATTAATTTTGACCAGATCAATTTTGTAGGCTACGCTTTCCAGATAGAGATGAAGTTTGCAGCGTGGAAGCTGGGCTTCAGAATAGTGGAAATTCCCATTACTTTTGTTGACCGTCAATTCGGTACTTCCAAGATGAATAAAAATATTGTAAAGGAAGGCATATTGGGCGTTCTTAAAATACAGTGGCAAAGCATGTTTAAAAATTACCGGAGAAAAGTACGGAACAGTTATCTGCCTGCTTCAGCACTTCATGCCGGGGCCCTCGGCTAGAAGTGCCGGGTACTTGATTTCCTGCCCTTAACCGGTTAGCCCGGTTCTCTGGCCTTTAAAAAGACATTTCCTTCCCTGTAAACTTCAGCTATAGTATTGCACGTGTTTTTATTTTTTATAAAAGAAAAAGAACATCCGGTGGGATAATACGGGTTATTTAATCTCTATTTTCAGCGTTCCCCTTGCGTTATCCCAGGATATAAAAGCAGTTTAATGTTATATTGCAAGCCGATTCAAAATATTTAATTACAATGAGAAGGATATTTTTTATTACCGGAATGCTTCTGGCACTTAGTGTTCATGCACAAAATAAAAAACCTCTTGATCATACCGTATACGATAGCTGGCAATCCATTGGCGAACGAAAAATAAGTAACGACGGTAAATGGATCATATATTCGGTTGATGTGCAGGAAGGTGACGGTAACCTCGTTATTCAGTCTTCCGACATGAAATATAAAGAAACGATACCTCGTGGATATAATGTTACCATAACAGACGACAGTCGCTATGCGGTATTTAAGATAAGACCCCCGTATACTGATATCAGGCAGGCCCGCATAAAGAAGAAAACGCCGGATGATTTTCCCAAGGACTCCCTGGCCATTATTGAGCTGGGTAAGGGAGTGCTGTTAAAAGAAGGTAGGGTTAAATCGTATAAGATCCCTGAGAAAAACACGCAATGGATAGCCTGGCAAATGGAAAAGCCCTTGGCCGACAGCACCACAAAAGAAGATATGCCCGATTCGCTTGCAAAGAAAACAGCTCCGCTGAAAAGTCCGGTTGAAGTGCCTACAGCTGAACAGGCTAAGAAAAGGCAGCGGATCACCAATCCGCCCGTTATAAAAAACGATGATAATCCCAATATCCGGGATGGCCTTCCTTTCAGCAAAAATGATGCGAATGATGCACAGGAGCCGGCGCTGAGAAAAGAAGAAGGCACCTCGTTGATCATTTATGATTTGCGCAGCAATATGAGGCAAACCGTTGACCTTGTAAGCGAATATATATGGAGTAAAACAGGGAATATATTGCTGGTGGAAACAACAGGGTCCCAAAAAGACAGCCTGCGCAAAGCCGCGGTATGCATTTACAGGAGTGCCGAGACCAGGTTCGACACCATCATGAAGGGAGGAAATGACTTTCGGAACTATGCCATTGATGAAGAAGGCTACCAACTGGCATTTGTCGCCGAGAGAGATAGCAGCGCCAAAGCGCTCCAACACTCCTACAAGCTGTGGTACTGGAAGAATGGTTACGATAGCGCCCTGATGATCGCTGATAAAAACAGCATCGGTATGCCGGTTGGCTGGAATGTAAGTGAAAATGCAAAGCTTCACTTCAGTAAATCGGGTAAACGGCTGTTTGCGGGCACGGCGCCTGTTCAGCCTCCTAAAGACACCTCCCTTGTTGACATAGACCTGGTGAAAGTGGATATATGGAATTATAAAGACGAATACCTGCAGCCTATGCAGTTAAAGAGCCTTAATAGAGATATTAAAAAAAGCTATACGGCTATGATCGATCTTGATACGAAAAGCTTTGTTCAGCTCGGGGATAAAGGACTGCCCGAAGTATTGCTGGGTAAAGAGGGTGACGGAGATTTTTTTGTAGGCATAACCGATACAGGGAGACGCGCTGCTTTGCAGTGGGAAGGAAAAACGCTAAAAGATATTTATATCATACAGTCTGAAACCGGAACACGCAAATTGATCAGGAAAAACCTTTCGGGATATGTGAATACCTCCCCCGACGGCAAATATGTACTGTGGTATGATGCCAAAGCCCGCCACTATTTTACCTGGAGAGATGGGAAAATAAAGAATATTTCTTCCGGCATTAAAACAAAATTATACGATGAGGACTTTGATATGCCCACCGAACCTTCTTCCTATGGGGTAATGGCCTGGACACAAAGTGATCTGGCGGTGCTGGTATACGACAGGTTTGATATCTGGCAACTCGATCCGGATGCGGTAGTGGCTCCCGTTAATATTACCGCAGGTGAAGGACGGAAGAATAAGATTACCTACCGGTATATCCGCACCGATCCGGACGAAACATTCATTTCTCCTTCCCAGGAAATATTACTGCACATGTTTGCAGAAAAGAACAAATATGCAGGACTGGCCACCTGTAAAATGGTAAATGCATCCAGACCGGTTACCGTGGTAAACGGGGCTTTTGCTATCAGTACCAGGCTGGTTAAAGCCAAAAATAATGGCACCTATATCTACACCAAAGAGAGCTATGTTAACCCGCCCGACCTGTATGTAAATACAGACTGGCGCACAGAGGTAAAGCTGAGCGCTATTAACCCCCAACAGGCACATTACAACTGGGGAACTGCAGAATTGTTTCACTGGAAGGCATACGACGGGAAGCAGGCAACGGGCATTGTTTACAAGCCCGATCATTTTGATCCGAAGAAAAGATATCCCGCTATCTGTTATTTTTATGAGAAGCTCAGCGACGGGTTGTATCAGTACATCCCGCCAACACCCACTCCCAGCCGTTTGAATATTTCCTTTTTTGTAAGCAGGGGATATATCGTTTTTGTTCCCGATATTGTTTACACGGTAGGCCATCCCGGCAGAAGCGCCTATAATTACATTGTAAGCGGTGCAAGGGCGCTGGTGAAGAAAGGATGGGTAGACAGTACGCGTATGGGCTTACAGGGACAAAGCTGGGGCGGTTATCAAACGGCGTATGTAATTACGCAAACCAAACTGTTTAAAGCAGCGTGGGCGGGAGCACCGGTAAGCAATATGACAAGCGCCTATGGTGGCATACGATGGCACACCGGCATGAACCGGCAATTCCAGTACGAAAGAACCCAAAGCAGGATAGGCGCTACGCTATGGCAAAAGCCGCAGCTATATATAGAAAATTCACCCTTGTTTCATTTGCCAAAAGTGAGCACGCCGTTAGTGATTATGCATAACGATAATGACGGGGCGGTTCCCTGGTACCAGGGCATTGAATTGTTCACTGGGCTTCGTCGTTTAGGCAAGCCCGTATGGTTACTCAATTATAACGGAGAGGAACACAATTTAGTGGAAAGGAAGAACAGGAAAGATATACAGATCAGGGAGCAGCAGTTCTTCGACTGGCTATTGAAGGGACAACGCCCTGCACAATGGCTTACCGAAGGCGTTCCTGCTACTATGAAAGATAAAACATGGGGGATTGAGGAATAGCATCTCGACAATATGCAGGACGTTACCGCTATGGTTATGAGATACCGTTTTCATAGCTATCATTGTCTCATCTGCATCCTGTTTTGATATCGCCTTTTTAGGCTATAATTTAAAAATATCGCCTTTTTAGGCTATAATTTAAAAATATCGCCTTTTTAGGCTATATTTGAAAACAAATCAATAGTACTATGCCTGTTGCTGCTGTTATAACTGCAGATATTGTAAATTCGACAGTTCCCGGAGCCGTTATGGGCAAAAAACTGGTAAGACAGCTCAGTACAGTCTTAAAAAAACATACTTTTGAGTTCTACCGGGGCGATAGTTTTCAGGTTTATGTCAGGGACCCGGTTGCCGCGCTTAAGCTGTCTTTTCAGTTGAGAACTACAGCCAGAAAACTCTCCGGTATCTACGATGTCCGTATCAGTATCGGTATTGGTAAAGTAACGGGTACAGTGCGGGCGCTGCGCACTGCAAACAGTGAAGCATTTGTTTTGTCGGGGAGGATGTTTGACCAGCTAAAGGACGCGCAGTGTTTATGGATACAATCTGCAGAGGAAAAGGCCAACATCACTTTCAGGGTCATTGCACGCTTTTCGGATTACCTGTTGAAAAGACTGACCCCCAAACAGGCCGAAGTGGTGCTGGAGCTTTTGGGAGGGCAAACACAGGCAGGGATATCCAGAAAGCTGAAAAAAAAACAATCCACCATTAATAAGCACGCCCATTCGGCCGGATGGCCGGAAATAGAAAAGCTGCTGTATGAATACGATCAGGTGATCGCTCAATTTAACCTAGTATGAACACACTCTGGCTAATAAAACTGGTACTGTCGCACCTGCTGGCAGATTTTGTATTGCAACCCAAAAGCTGGGTCCACGACCGCTGCTCACGGCACTTTTTTTCGCCCTGGCTTTATCTGCACGCTTTAATAGCAGCACTGCTGGCATGGCTCTTCACTGGCTTTCAATACTGGTCTTTCGCGCTCCTGATCTTTATATCGCACGCACTTATTGACGGCTGGAAATCGTACCGCCCCCAAACGGCTGTTTATTTTTTAATTGACCAGTTCCTGCACCTGCTGGTCATTGCAGCATGCTGGTATTATGCTTTTTATACTTCAGGCGATATAAGGGAATGGCTGCACCTCATAGCGAACAACAGTACGTTTTGGCTGCTTGCCACTGCCTATGTGTTCCTGAGCTTTCCGACAGGTATACTGATCGGACAAATAACAAGGAAATGGAGCGATCAGTTGCCGCGCAGTGCCGGGCTGGCCAATGCAGGCAAATGGATCGGTATAGTAGAACGTGTGCTGATCCTGACGTTCCTGCTGCAGGATCAATATGCCGCCATCGGCCTTTTGATTACGGCGAAAGGATTGCTTCGCTTTAATGAAAAGGACAGGCAGGAAGAAAAAACCGAATATGTCCTGATCGGGTCGCTGATCAGCTTTTCCATATCCGTGATAACAGGTATTATTGTAAAATATATTGCCGCTTAAATAACAAGAAATACATTTTGATGAAACGTTTTTTTTCTGCCGTAGGGCTACTTTTCCTCGCTTCTACCATCATGTTCTGGTCAGTAAAACCCAAATGGATCGCTCTTTTTAACGGAAAAGACCTTACAGGATGGACGGTAAGGGGTGACGCGGAATGGAAGGTGGAGAACGGAGTAATTACCGGACGAAACGGGAGAGGACATTTATATGCCTCGCCTGTAGTGAGGAACTTTGAAGTAAAAGGCGAGTTCAGGGTAACCGACCAGGGCAGAGGCGCCAACAGCGGGCTGTATGTAAGGGCAAATGAGCCAAAGGATGATCCCAACGGATTTCCGCGCGGATATGAAGCCCAGATCTGCCATAACCAGGAAGCGTACACCGGCTGGCTGTGGAAACCCGGGAAGCCTACCGGTAAGGCCACAGCGCTGCTTACAAAAGACGGAGAATGGTTTGACATGAAGGTAAGAGCGGTGAGCGACAGCATTAATATATGGGTAAAAGGGAAGTTAGTAATGAGTTATAGCGACAGCGAGTACAAGGAAGGGAAGTTTGCGATACAGTGCCATAACCCGGGCATGACAGTGGAAGCGCGTAATTTGTACTACAGAAAATTGAAATAAATAATATGAATGCAAAGCAGGCTGCTGCCTATAAGGCCGCAGCACATATCAAAGACGGGATGATCGTGGGCCTGGGCACGGGCTCTACTGCCTTCTGGGCCATTCAATACCTGGCGGAAAAAGTGCAACAGGGGCTGAGGATTACTGCGATAGCCACTTCCAATGAAACAGAAAAAATAGCCCGGGAATGCGGGATAACCGTTGTTGAACTGGATACAGTAGATCATATAGATATAGATATAGACGGTGCCGATGAGATAGATCGCGAAATGAACCTGATCAAAGGAGGAGGCGGAGCCCTGCTGAGAGAAAAAATCGTTGCTGCGGCAAGCAGGGAGTTTATTGTTATCGCCGACAGCAGCAAGCAGGTTGAAGTGCTTGGAAAATTTCCGCTGCCGGTAGAGATCGTCCCTTTTGGATGGCGGCATACCGCGGCGCAGCTGGCTGCATTAGGATGCCATACACTACTCCGGGAAAGAGAGGCTAAAACATTCGTAACAGACAATGGTAATTATATACTGGATTGCCATTTCAGCTCCATCACCGATCCGGCCGCCCTTGAACAGCGGATCAATAATATCCCGGGTGTGGTGGAAAGCGGGCTCTTTGTAAAAATGGCGCGGCGGATAATCCTGGGGGATAACGACGGTACGGCAAAAGAATTTTACTGAGCTTACAGAACAATAATTCGTTTTATGAAAAGCGCAATGATCATACTGGTTGCTGCATTTACTGCAACGCAGTGCTATACACAAATAGTATGGACAAACGTTGACACCCTCTTTGGTAATCTGCCACCATCCGTGCATGTGTATAGAACAACGACTGCTCTGGATGGAAAGCCCAATATAGCCTATTATGTAGAAGCCGACCTGAAGGACCGGCACCTGGATTTTACGGCAGATACCACATTGAACAGGAGACTGACACCTCAGGAGTTTTATGGGAAGAACAATGCACCGGTACTTGTAGTGAACTGTACCTTCTTTTCCTTTGCAACCGATAAAAACCTGAGCACTGTGATCAGGGAAGGCAGAGTCGTAAGCCGGGATGTGTATACCCGTAAAAAAGCAGATAGCCTCACCTATACCCATTCATTTGGCAGCGCAATCGGCATTTCCAGGCGGCGAAAAGCCGATGTGGCATGGGTGTACGCCGACCGTATAAAAAAGAAGGCATTGGCCTTACAGCACCCGGTAAATGCATTTTCCGATACCGACAGTGCTTATATACCTGGCAAAAACACAGTAAATATTCTTGACTCAGGCGCTGCCAGATGGAAGGTGAGGACAGCGGTAGGCGGAGGACCGGTATTGCTGCAGGGCGGGGAAATAAAGATCACGAATAATGAAGAATTAAAGTTCGCGGGGAGGGCCATTCATGATAAGCATCCCCGTACCGGGATAGGTTATACCAGAAATAATAAGCTTATTATTCTGGTGATAGAAGGTCGCAATAAAGGAGTGGCAGAAGGCGCAACCCTGGTGCAGGAAGCACAGTTATTTAAAGAACTGGGTTGCTGGGAAGCATTAAATTTAGACGGGGGAGGCAGCAGTTGCCTGCTAGTGAATGGAAAGGAAACCATAAGCCCGTCGGATAAGAAGCAGAGACCTGTACCTGCTGTGTTCATGATCAGAAAACGCAGATAGTACCCGCTGTTCGGGAGATACCCAGTATAACTGCTGTTAATCAGAACCAAATACTTTCTTCAATATTTCGGATGTTCTTGCTACGGGATCTTTTCTGATCTGCTGCTCTTCCTGCGCCACCTGGTAAAAAATCCCGCTCAACGCTTTTTCCGTTACATACGCCGAAAGATCCGGGTTCACCTTGTCTGCTGTAAACCTGTTATAGGTTGAAAATACGGTGTTCCAGTATTTAGTGGCATTTGTCTTCTCCAACGACTTTTCTATCACCGGGCGGAAAGATGCGGTAAGTGCAGAAGTGGTTTTGCTTTTCAGGTAATCCGTAGCGGCGTGGTCTCCTCCTTTCAGGATGCCCGCTGCATCCTGTATGCTCATTTGCTTGATCGCACTCACAAAAATAGGAGCAGCCGATTTGGCCGCATCCTCCGCAGCGCGGTTCATCGAAAGTATAGCCTCATCTACCTGTTTGCCCAAGCCAATGGCTCTCAGCTTCTGTTCCACATTTTTGGCTTCCTCGGGCATTAATATCTTAATGGCGGCATTGGCAAAATAGCCATCCGCAGCGGAGAGGCTTTTCCCTGCTTTTTCCGCCCCTACGGAAAGTGCCTCTTTAAGGCCGGCAGCGATGTCGTCTGTGCTTAAGCTGCCCGCTCCTTTACCCAAAATATTACTGAGCATACCGGAAGAATCTTTCTTATCTCCCAGCACTTTTTTTAGTAGCTGTGCGTGAGTGGAAAATGAAAAAGAAAATAAAGTAACAGATAAACAGATAAGTACTCTTTTGATTTTCATAAGAATGATTTTGAACAATTTAGCAAAAATACTGCCATATCCCATCGTTCACACTGCAAAGAAAACATTAAAAATACCCGGCGTGAGCTGCATAAGACATTATCTTAGTTAAGTCCGTTAATGATTAACGGAAAATCAGGAACTAAAGTATGGTCAAAGTGTTGCGATGGATTGTCTTCAGGAGCATACGGTAAAATATATTGCAAATGGTGCAGGAAAGCACGCTTATCGTTAGTTTTGTGAACCTCCGGTTTTAGCCGGATCATTCTGATGCAAAGATATTTTATAGAAGTATCATATAAAGGGGCAGGATATGCAGGTTTCCAGATACAGGAAAATGCAGTTACCATACAATCGGAAATACAGAAGGCGATGGCCGTTCTATTCAAGCAGGATATACTGCTTACGGGATCCTCCAGAACGGATGCTGAAGTGAATGCGTTGCAGAATTTTTTTCATTTTGACCTTGAGCGTCACATACCAGGGCATTATCTTTACAATCTTAACGCCATACTACCATCGGCTATCGTAATAAAACACATCATTCCCGTACATCCGGGTGCGCATTGCCGGTTTGACGCGGTAAGCCGGGAATACAGGTACGAAATATATAAAAATAAAAACCCGTTTTTGTATAACCGGGCTTATTACTTTCCATACACTTTAGACTTCGATCTGATGCAGCAGGCAGCCTCTGCCCTACTGGAGTACAGCGATTTCACAAGCTTCTCTAAGCGTAACACCCAGGTGAAAAATTTTAACTGCCACATTATGGAAAGCCGGTGGAGCAGGGAGCAAGACCGCATGATCTATTACGTAAGATCCAACCGCTTCTTAAGAGGTATGGTAAGGGGATTAGTGGGAACCATGCTACAGGTAGGCAGAGGCAAGATCAGCATTACCGATTTTCACGCCCATATTGTAAATAGAGCTGCTTCTAAAACAAACTTTGCCGTGCCCGGTCACGGGCTTTATTTAGTAAACGTAAATTATCCTCCCGGATATTTTGCCCGGCCGTTCTGTGAATAAGCTCGCACCTGAAGTCTGCTCCTCCTTACCTCCTTGTAATCATTTTGTTCTCCTCTTACGCGTTGCGGTTGATGCAGTTCAGGTCGTTAAATGCCACTTCAAGCCTTTTAATAAAAGTTTCTTCACCCTTCCTTAGCCATACGCGGGGATCATAATATTTTTTATTGGGCTTGTCCTCTCCTTCAGGATTGCCCAGCTGTCCCTGCAGGTAAGCTTCATTTTTCTTATAATTACCCAGCACGCCTTCCCAAAATGCCCATTGAAGATCTGTATCAAGGTTCATTTTAATAGCGCCATAGCTGATGGCTTCCCTAATCTGGTACTGTGGCGAACCGCTTCCACCATGGAACACAAAGTAAACCGGTTTGGGAGCCGTTTTTAGCTCTTTCTCGATATACACCTGACTGTTGTTGAGTATCTCGGGACGCAGCTCCACATTCCCGGGCTTGTATACGCCATGAACGTTACCAAATGCCGCAGCTATGGTAAACAGTTTACCTGTTTTGCTCAACTCGGTATAAGCATATGCTACATGCTGTGGTTGGGTATATAGCCTGTCATTGTCAACACTGCTGTTATCCACACCGTCTTCTTCACCGCCGGTAACGCCCAGCTCTATTTCGATGCTCATGCCGAGCGGCTGCATACGTTTGAAGAACCCAACAGAAGTTTGAATATTTTGTTCGATACTTTCTTCGCTCAGGTCAAGCATATGGGAACTGAAAAGAGGGCACCCCTTCTCTTTAAAATATTGCTCCCCTGCATCTAATAAACCGCTTACCCATGGCAACCATTTTTTAGCGGCGTGATCGGTATGCAATACAACAGGTACGCCGTAAAATTGGGCTACATTATGGATGTGCAGGGCGCCCGAAACACCACCCGCAATATTAGCCTGCAACTGGTCATTGGGCATCCCTTTTCCCGCAATGAATTGTGCTCCCCCGTTTGAAAACTGTATGATAACCGGTGAGTTAACCTTTGCAGCCGTTTCCAGCGTTGCATTGATGGTATTGGTTCCAGTGCAATTAACAGCCGGTAAGGCAAACTGGTTTTCCCTGGCATCATTATATAACGCTTCCAGTTCTTCGCCGAAAAGTACACCTGCCCTGTATTTTTTCATCTTATATACTTGTTTTTCTGCAATTGAATAAATAAACAGCCCATACACCGGCTGCAAAAGCAGCGCGAAGATAGTGTACTTCGTTTTCATATAAAATTCGGAGTACATAATATTTTAATTTGTACGGTATAATTAGGAATTATGCTATAAAAGATACTTTTTATTTTCATATTTGCATGTCAATGGGCAAATATGCTCTCAAACAATCAATAAATATGGTAATTGGCAATGGCCTAGTAGCCCGGGCATTTGATGCTTATAAAAAGGAGGACCGTTTTTTGATCTTTGCTTCAGGTGTCTCGGATTCAACCAATACAAACGCGAGTGTCTTTAACAGGGAAAGAGCATTGCTAATGAAGAGCCTGCAGGAGCACAAAGAGAAAACATTCGTGTATTTCAGCACATGCAGCATATATGATGTAGCCTTATGTAAAACACCCTACGTACGGCACAAAGCAGCAATGGAGAAAATAGTGATACAAGAAAGTGCACACCATTATATTTTCAGGATTTCAAACCTTGTAGGTCGTTCAGCGAATCCCCATACTGTATTGAATTTCTTTATTCAACATATTTTATCAGGCACTTTTTTTTATTTATGGCAAGGTGCGTCCAGAAACATCATTGACGTTGAAGACAGTTTTTCAATCTGCCATTATATTTTACAGGAGAACCTTTCTGTCAATAAAATTACTAACATTGCCAGTCCAATAAACCATGATGTAATGGATATTGTAAAGGAAATTGAAACTTTGTTTGGGAAAAAGGGTAATTATGAAATAATTGAAAAACCGGGACAGCCTGTGATAGATATTTCGGGCATTCAAAAGATCATTACTGCATTGAACATTAATTTTAATAAGGATTACCTTAAGAAAGTCATAAATAAATATTTTGGCGCTAATGACGTATCGGCAGGCTAAAATAAAGCGTATGGTTGAAGAGATGATCATGTTTCCCTTTATAATGATGGGGAAAATCATCGGCTCCTTTTTCCCTTTAAAAACCCAGCACGATCTTTTTTTATTCTTTCCTAACGGAGACATTGGGGGTGCGCCACAGGTAAATATTGATATTACCCGATGTGTGAGAGACGTGGCTCCCCTTATCATTTTTTCCAAAAAACCAAAGAACAACCAGTTCATTGAAAAGTTCAGGGCAACAGGTATAAGAATAATTGACCTGGCACCGTACATTGATCGTAAGCTTTTTTATTTTGTAAATTTTTTCTTCCGCGGAGTTATCGCATCCTGGATCAATAAAAGGGAACAGCCAGTAATATTTGGTGGAGAATGTATTTTTTTTTATAAAATGCTGCCCCACGTAAAAAAAAATGTCCGTTGCATAGAGCTTAGTCACTTGCCTACCTGGCTCCCTTATAACATAGGTTTTATTGACCGGACCAACGTGAGAATTTTCAGCACGCTTAAATTAAAAGAACAGGTAATAAAACAATATGACGAAAATAAGTTTGGAAACACCTTGTATGAAAGGCTGCTTTTCATCGACAACGCCGTGGATATCCCGCCCTCGGTTTTAACCTCGGAAAATGACATACTTGAGGTGGTTTTCATCGGAAGGGGCGCACCCCAAAAAAGAGTACATCTTATTGCTGATATTGCTCAAAAGATGAACGAATCAGGGGATAATATCCATTTTTCTTTTGTCGGAGACGTAGAGAAGATAATTAATCCGGCAGATTTCCCGTTTTGCCGGTTTTATGGAAACGTAAAAGATGAAATGCTTATGGACAGGATATATCGTCAATCGGATGTATTGATCCTTACCTCAGCCTTTGAAGGACTGCCTATTGTAGTAATGAAAATGATGGCATATGGCAAGGTTGTTTTATCAACGGCGGTAAATGGGATCCCTGATTATATTGAGCATATGAAAAACGGTTTGTTGATATGGGAAACCAATGAAGATGAAATCGTTATGAAAGGAATAGAGCTCCTGCGTATTGTTATACGGGAACCAGGCTTAAAAGATATGTTGGGAAAAAGAAGCCGGGAAATAGCAGAGGTACAGTTCAGCAGGGAAAGCTTTTGCAGAAAATACAGGCAAATATTAGTTACAGCAGACACAAATGATCCATATGCGTACAATAGTTGAGGAAAAATTTGAAATAACTTTTTGGGATATTTTCTATAACCCCTATTATATCATAAGAGGTAGGTTATACAACGCTGTAAAAAGAAATGCAAAAAACATAATGGGCAGCCTGCTGGATTTCGGGTGTGGCACCAGACCGTACGAACATCTCTTTGTGGAAGTAACAGGATATACAGGAGTAGACTTTGAAGGCGGAGGCAATAAATATAAAAAAACAAAAATCGATGTATACTACGATGGAAATACATTGCCTTTTAAAGATGGGGAATTTGATAATATTCTGGTCACTGAGGTCATAGAACATATATTTAATCCCGAACAAATCATAAGCGAATTAAACCGTGTGTTAAAACCCGGAGGCATGTGTTTATTAACCTGTCCTTTTAATTGGCCGGAACATGAGCAGCCCTGGGATTTTGCACGATATTCATCTTTTGGCATTAAACATTTATTGGAAAAGAATGGGTTTGAAATTATAAAGCAGGATAAGACAGGGAATTTCCTTCTTTGCATTACCCAAATGGTCGTTTTATATATTTACCTGTTGATTCCCAAAATACCCGTTATCCGCCAATTATTATTTTTTATTTTTTGTTTACCTTTCCATCTTATCGGATTATCCTTAAATGCAATACTTCCCCCGAAAATAAAAAGACGGGAGATGTACCTAAATAACGTGGTGTTGGCCCGCAAAAGACTGTAACAATGCCAAAAGTATCCGTGTTGATGCCTGTTTATAATGGGTCAAAGTATCTGAAACCTGCTATAGAGAGCGTGCTGACACAAACTTATCCCGATTTCGAGTTTTTGATCATTGATGACGAGAGCACCGATCACTCTGCAGAGATCGTTAAAAGCTTTTCAGATCACCGGATCATCTACATCCGGAATGAAAAAAACATGGGGGTAGCACTTACGCTGAATAAAGGTATCATGCTTGCCAAGGGAGAATATATTGCCAGAATGGATGCAGACGACATCTGCCTGCCCGAAAGGTTTGAAAAGCAGGTTACCTTTTTAGATCATCATCCCGATGTAGCAGTTATAGATTGTGCGATGGAGCATATCGATGAAAAAGGTATTTCGCTGAACAAGCTCAACTCAATCGTAAAGAACTATAGCGAAATAAAAAGAGTATTGCCCCGGAGAAATTGCCTTGGACATTCATCCGTTATGTACCGACGCAAAGTCATTGAAAGATACTTGTACCGCCAGGTCGTATATGAAGACCTTGACCTGTGGTACAGGCTTATTAACACCAACCACATTATAGAAAGGCTTGAAGAGCCATTGCTCTTATA
This sequence comes from uncultured Terrimonas sp., assembly GCA_964599035.1. Classification (GTDB taxonomy): domain Bacteria; phylum Bacteroidota; class Bacteroidia; order Chitinophagales; family Chitinophagaceae; genus Agriterribacter. Next base: position 38,314 of record CAZREP010000003.1, read on the forward strand.
CCGGATCCACCAAACCTCAATAACAGCAATGTCAAGAGCAGGCAACACACATTTAAAAAAAATATTGCAAACCAAACGATTTTACCTTCGATCCCTAAAAACAGCAGACTGGCTCAGCCCCTTTAATATAAGGATATTATTGGGGATTGTGGAAGACTATATTACCTGGCAATGGAAAAAGCTTAAGAGCAAATGAGCATGATTCCTAATACTAATTGTTACTTTTTCTCAAAGTAGGCCTGTTTAACAGGAGCCTGAATGTCTTTCTTTTCATGATCATGACAAACGACTGCAAGGCCTTTGTATTTTTCAGCATCAGGAAAAACGCTTTCACGCAAAAAACTGTTCTCCGGTAGGCAGGCAACACATCAAAAGCGGGATGACGCAAGATGTACCCGGCTACGTAAAATGCATCGTTGAATCCCCATAATGGTACTTTCCATGCAGGCAATCCGAGCACCTTTCCCAGCCTTTCAGTATCGAACGAGTTTCCACCCATATAATAAATATATGAGGTTGATGAAGACAGGATGACTTTTCCTGAAAAAGCCATACACATGCTTATAAGCAAGTCTGCCCCAAACATCTTGGGCGTAAACTCAAACTGACTGACCACTTCTCTACGATATAATCCGTAGAAATAATTAATCTTTATGGGTTGCCTGAAATAACCATACACCCGCTGCCGAGGATATCCATTTTCGAGAGAAGCATACTTGCCGCTAGTGTATTCTTTTTTGTGTTGGGCGTTGTATAGCACGAGCTCGGGTATGGCCAGGTGTGCATCAGGGAATTGTTCTAAAACTTTACATAGTTCCATGATAAAATTGTCCTCCACGAGATCATCATCGGATATCCACATAAAATATTTCCCGGTAGCATGAGATAAAACAAACTGAAAATTTTTGGCGAGGCCGACATTCTCCTTTTGCCTGAAAACTTTAATGCGTGCATCTTTGTTTGACAGAGAGCTAAGCAGTGGGGCAACTCCCGGGTCAGTCGAGCAGTTATCGGAAATAATAATTTCGATGTGTGTATAGGTTTGCGACCGTATGCATGCGACTGTTTTTTCCAGTCCGCCAGGGCGGTTATAAGTGGGTATTCCAACAGAAATCAAGGGGAAAACATCCATCATTTTCAGATTTGTTTTTTCAGATAGCCGTCCGGTGCCACACTTATCATTAATTTATTATTTAAGGATTTGTCTATGGAAAAGTCACTGTTTGCTTTGAGAAATGTCTTCACCGCAGTATAAGGGCTGTTCTCTGGCCCCCACCACGGGCGCTTATTTCCCGGCATATAATTCTCCGGTAAATATTCGACGATCGTATCGAAAACTACAATATAAGAATCCACGACTGTATGCTATAATGTTATTAATTGGATACTCTGATTATCGAGAATTGTTTGAATTTCGGTAAGATAATTAGGATTCATTACAATAATATTTTCAATAGATGTAATACTTATTTCCGATGGAGGAATGATGTAATGCCCTGTGCCTCCAATATATTGATGCTGTTTCCGGGGATTAATGTCAATAACATATTCGATTTTCCTTCTCTCCTTGTCTATAAGATTTAAAAAAGTGGACCCTTTGGCTCCTGCTCCCCAAATAGCAACTTTATCCATATCTCGCAACATCAACCTGTATTGATCTATCTTTTTCTCAAAGTTCACCTGTATTGGCTGAACCCGGGATGTTTCAATAGTTGTTTTCAGATCTGCCAAATCAGCCATCACGTAAATATACTGACCATTAAAAAAATGACCGCCCACACTTCGAGTGAAAAGCATCTGGAGGGTTTTCAAACTAAAATAGTTGCAATGCTCGTAAAAAATATCTTCCGTGGCATTATGCTCCAATATCCATTCAAATGTTGGAACCTCTATATAAATTTTGCCTTTATTCTGATTAGCTGAAGCAATGGTCTTTAGAAAGTCAAAAGGCTTGGGTACATGTTCAAGCGTATGTCTGAGGATCAAGAAATCAGCACCGATATTACTATACTTATCCGAAAAAAAATCCTTGATTACACGGGGAGAGTTTCCCTCGTAAGTAGGATCAAAGCCTGTTATATCGATATTTTTAGCCAAAAGCAGCTCCAGAAAGAAAGCCTTGCCACACCCCACTTCAACAACTTTTCCTTTCAGCAGATCATTTTTACTCATTATATCAATTACATGCTGAAGGTGGTGCTGAAAATAGCCTGAATTACTTTGCTCATTCTGATAGGCGCCATCATACTCAATAATGCTTTCATCAAAATATGCACTGAATACAAAGCCATTGTCAAGGCACTGAGCCAGGGTAACATCAATGCAAGTTGCCTTTACAGCCTCCTCTCTTATTGGGTAAACCCTGTTTTGAATCAATGGTATAGCATGTTGTTTATATATAATTTTTACATTGGTAGAGCCGGTCAATGGACATTCAATCATAACTCAAAACTCGTTTTAATTTATTGTTGTTTCCCCAGAAACGCATGGGTTCGTAATCGGGATAAGGATAATGTCCCAGATTAAGCTGTATCGTTCGGTTTTTCCTTTTCAGATACTCCTCCACCAGTGCTTTCACACTAATCGGTATGCCGCTACAGCAGTTAATAATGCCTGTAACTTTTTGTTGCACGGCTATCTTTACAATATATTCAGCCACTTTTTGTACCGGCAAATAATCCCTCTCCTGTTCTCCTCCGCTCATGTTAAAAGATGGATCTCCGTTAGTGATAGCTCTTTCAAGTTGCGAAAGTAACGATTTTGGATGTTGTCCCTCTCCGTACATGTAAAAAAGCCTTACCCATTTCACCATTACAGGATATACAGACTTTAGCTTCCATAAAAATTCACGCAATGCATTTTTAGCAACCGCATAAGGAACAGTTGCTAAAGCAGGAGCATCTTCGTCGAGCATTCCTTCCTGCATTCCATATTCAAAGCAGGTGCCTGATACGGTAAGATCCCTCAGCCCATACTTTACCATATTCTCTAATAGCGCTTTATGCCTCGGGAGATTGATTTCAACATGGAAGTCGTCTTTGAAATTAGGCAGCCCTTCCCAACTAAGATGGATCATACTATCCGGCCTGCAAAAAAAATCATAATAATTTTGAGAGCGTTCAAAAGAAGCCAGATCAAAGGGTACATAAGTAACATGCTCAAACCAGCTTCTTTTTTGAGCTTTGTCTAAATTGGTAGAACTGGCAATAACATTATATCCGGAGTCAAGTAAATATTTTACTACATAGTTTCCTATAAAGCCGCTTGCCCCGGTTACAAGTATTTTCATCATTATTTTTCTGAGTTTTTTCTCGGAGGATCTGAAATACCTCAGCCCTCCTAATGGTTTCGATATCTTTTTTCGTTCATTATGAAATCACCGGTTTAAAAGAATAGTCAACACAGGGTATTTTCATGTCTTTATCAGAAACAAGCGAAACTGGCAGAGGCCATTTGATACCAATTTTCGGATCGTCAAATTTTATACCCCCTTCATTTTCTTTGCTATAAAAATTAGAAACCATATAAGTAATTTCCGAGTAATCGGAAAGAGTTTGAAATCCGTGTGCGAAACCTACCGGTACATACATCATCCTTTTGTTTTCTGCCGACAACTCGGCACCCACCCATTGCAAAAAAGTAGGAGAACCTTTTCGTACATCTACTATCACATCGAAAATCGCACCCTGTACGCACTTAATAAGCTTGGTTTCTCCAAAAGGAGGGTATTGAAAATGCATACCCCGTATAACGCCCTTGCCATGTGTGCCCGAATGGTTTGCCTGCACAAAATTTTGTATAAGGTTGTGTCCAGCGAATTCATTGCAACAGAAGGTTCGGGTAAAGAAACCACGTTTATCCTGAAAGGGGTGAACATCTATGGTGAAAGCACCCGGTAGAACGAGTGGATTAAATGTCATATAATTAATATAATTCTTTTTTATCGCTACAGGTACTTACCATTATTTAACTTGTCCTGATAAAAAGGTTTTTGTCAATTATGTTATTATTGATTAGTCCCTGAAGCGTTTTTAAACGTATAAGATTTGAGCTCCTGAAAGAAATATCATTGAATTTGATTTTTTGCAGTCCACCTTTCAGGTCCTTTACTGCTGCATTAAGATCTATGGTGGGTTGATGGTTGGGTGCCAGTTTTTCATAAAGATCAAAACTCACCTTGTAAGATCTTTTATCGGGTTGGGCATGGGGATTAATGCTAACCTCAACATCAGAAAATATGCTTTGCACGGCTGATGCTAACTCTTTTACCTGGTAGTTCCAGTTATTGCTACCGGTATTAATAATAAGAAAAGGTGTGCCTGTATTCCGATGTATAGCCCAGTCCATGGCTCTCGACATGTCCTTAACGTGGATCAGTGGGCGCCATGGAGTTCCATCGCTTAAAATGGTTATTTTTTTGCCAGCGATCGCAGAAGCAACGAAATCATTCAGTACAAGATCAAGTCTTATACGGTCGCTGAAGCCACAGGCTGTCGCATAACGCAAACAGGTAATCTTAAAATCGTTGCCTGCCAGTGTTTCAAGTCCCCTTTCAGCATATACCTTCGACCTGGCATAAGTAGTAAGTGGGTTCACTTCCGACATTTCCGTTCGGGAGGCGGTATCTGCCAGTCCATATACACTGCAACTGCTGGCAAAAACAAAATTTTTTACACCCTTCGTTTTTGCTTTTCGGGCTATGTCAATAGCAGCATGATAGTTAATATCAAATGTAGGTTGTTCAAAAGCATTTCCCATCGGATCGTTGGAAATAGCTGCCAGGTAGATCACTGCATCCATGCCCTCCAGTGCATACTCTTTAAAATTTCTTACATCACCAAAATACTGGCTGTCCAGGCAGGTTTCACCAACCAGTTCATCCGTGGTATACTGCTGCATAAAATATCCGATATCATAACCTCTGAGCGTTATACCAGGATACTTTTGCCTGAAATACCTGGCTGCAACCGGGCCTATATATCCGAGATTCCCTATAATAAGAATGCCTCTATTTGCTATTTGTCCCATATTTTCCATCTTGCCTGCTTATTTTGCCACAGCGCTTCCAGCTCCAGTTTATCACGCATGGCATCCATACATTTCCAGAACCCCGTATGCTTATATGCTGTCAGTTCTTTGTTTGCCGTAAGCTGCTCTAAAGGAGCATCCTCCCACATTATATTATTCATATCACCCTCCAGGTAGCGGAATATTTCCGGCTTCAAAACAAAAAATCCTGCATTGATCCACTTGCTTTCGTCTTTTGCCTTCTCTTTAAAAGATACTACATCCCCATTTTTACTGAGCTCCATACCACCAAACCTGGCAGCTAGTTGAACAGCAGTCACGGTGGCAAGCTTGTTGTGTGACCGGTGAAACTGTAGCAACTCATTTACATTAATATCTGCTACTCCATCGCCGTAAGTCAGCATAAAATCTTCCTTTCCCACATATTGCTGTACCTGTTTGAGCCGCCCTGCTGTTTTGGTATGTAGTCCGGTATCTAACAGCGTAACTTTAAATGCCTCACTTTTACTTCCAAGCACCTGCATTGAATTATTGCCCAGGTCAAGGGAGATATCAGAATTATGCAAAAAATAATTCATAAAATATTCCTTGATCACATAACCCTTATACCCCAGGCAAATAATGAAATCAGTAAACCCATAATGGTTGTATATTTTCATGATATGCCACAAGATTGGCTTCCCTCCAATTTCTACCATTGGCTTGGGTCTGGTGCCTGTTTCTTCCGCTATCCTGGTCCCAAGTCCCCCTGCAAATATTACAACTTTCATAAATCTATAAAAATATACAAAGCTAATTAATTAAAAGGATTCATTTACTGCAATTCCCCTCATACATTCAAATCCGTAAGGGCTGTCAACACTTGAATAGAAAAATATTGACTAAAGTATACATAGTGTTATTATTTAATAGTGTAGTTTGCGTTTAGGTTTCAACGCTTTGACCTTATGGAAAGATTTACCAAATCCCTTATCTATTTTGTTTTTTCATTCTTACCATCGTATGGTATTAGCCAAACTGCCGGTTTTACAACTCCTGATACCGTATGTGTCTCCCAACCCGTGAATATAACGAATATCTCCTCTGCTTCATCCTATTACTGGAATTTTTGTGTTGCCGATATCTTGAATACACCTCCTGTTGGAGTAAACCTGGGAAATGTTGGAGGAGTTGTTAGTTGGCCTGTTTTCTCAGATTTTGTTGAATATAATGGAAACTTTTATGTCTTTGTTGTTAATCATTTTGGCGCTTCATTTGGGGTAGCCCGTTTGGACTTTGGGAATAGCCTTTTGAATACCCCAACCGGAATAGATTTTGGTAATTTTAATAATATTCTGAGAAGAAGGTTAGAAGGTATCCAAATCGTAAACGAAGGAGGAAAATGGTATGCTTTTGTTGTTGGAGGAGATCCTGATGGTGGAGATGTGCCTCAACTTGCCAGGATTGATTTTGGTTCTGATATTGCCAATCCTAACCCAACTGCAACAGATTTAGGCAATATTGGGGGGATGTATCAACCTTTGGATTTATATATGTTCAAGGAAAATGGGGTTTGGCATGGATTTACGGTGAACAAAAATGGATCATTAACCCGTTTTGAATTTGCAAATGGATTGGAGAATGTACCCGCCACTCAAAATTACCCGCTGGGATTAAATTATCCAACAGGAGTAAATGTGATAAATGAGAATGGCGACTTTTTTGTCTTTGTAACAGTTGCTGATGATAACAGTATAGCCCGTTTAGATTTTGGGAACTCTTTGTTAAATACTCCGGTGGTCAATAATCTGGGTAACCCCGGCAATGCACTATTTGCCTCAAGAGATATAACTATTCTTCGATTTTGTGATGCGATTGTTGGATTTGCAGTGAATAGTCCGGGCAATAGTAATTTAGTCAGACTTAATTTTCACAATGATATAAAAGGAGTACCAGACGCTATTTCCCTTGGAACCATGAATGGCAATTTAAGTTTTCCTCATTCTCTTTCCAGGCTTTTCAGGGTGGGAGACAATGTCTATTCATTTATCACAAATGTGGATAACAGAACCATTACCAGGATACAGTTTCCGAGTTGCACTAATGCAAGCCTCTCAAGTTTTAATGGACAATCTCCTCCTCCTATAAAATACAATGCTCCCGGTGTTTACAATATTAATCTTACCATAGATGATGGATTGCCTACCCAATCTTCTTTTTGCAGGCAGGTAGTAGTAGTGCCCGAGCCGGTGCATACGCCTCGTCAAACGATCGTATTGCCTCCCGGTGGTTCCGTAAAGATAGGGACTTCAAACCCATCTTCTACATATCAATGGTTTCCCTCCGGTCCAAATTCAGATTCAATAACTGTAACCAGTGAAGGATTGTATATTGTAGAAACAAGCGGCTATGGCTGCGCCAATATTGATAGTTTCAAAATTGTTCTTTCCACAGCAGATTTTAGCTATGAACAAAACCCTTGTGACCCTTTAAATATTACCTTCAAAAATGAAACACCCGGGTCTACAGCTATTGATTGGGATTTTGGCAATGGAGCAAACGCTCCCGGCAATAATAGTCCGGCGACTCAATATCCTTCTTTAGGCAATTACGATGTGACACTTACTGTGATCAATTCCAACGGGATAAACGAGTCAATAACCAAATCCATAGCTGTAGACGTTCAGAATGATAGCCTGATTACAACGAATGATACTACTATTTGTGCCGGCAGCAGTATCCAACTGAATGCCGTTAATGCCTTAAACTATTGCTGGACCCCATCATCTACTTTAAGTGCAACGAATATCGCCAATCCGATCGCTACACCTGTTGCTACCACAACTTATTATTTAAATTCATCGGTAGTAGGCAATAATCTGATTGTGAACGGGAATTTTAGCTCGGGTAATACGGGCTTTACAACGGGATATAGCAACGCTACCATCAATACCACAGAAGGAGAGTACTATATCGGTTCTAATCCTGGCGCCTGGAACCCCAATTTCCTATCTGTTTGCCTGGATCATTCAGGCACAGGCAATATGATGTTAGTAAATGGAAACCCAGTTCCGGACATAAACATTTGGTCGCAAACAGTTACCGTAACCCCTAATACTAACTATGCATTTTCTACATGGATCCAATCGTTGTTCAAGGATAATCCGGCTCAATTAATGTTCTCTATTAACAATACTCCGATCGGAAATATGATCACAGCAGGTTTGCCGGTTTGTAACTGGAGTCAGTTTTACACAACCTGGAATTCTGGCAATAATACTACCGCAGTTATTTCAATTATCAATAAGAATACAATAGTATGGGGCAATGATTTTGCTCTTGATGATATCTCATTTGCTCCTGTAACCGTTAAGAGAGACAGTGTGATCATTACTGTTGAAGAACCCGCGATCAAAACAGTTAAGGATACCACGATCTGCGAAGGTGCCAATGTGCAACTTGATGCAACTACCGGTTTTGCATCTTATACCTGGTCGCCTGCAGCGGGGCTATCTGATCAGAAGATTGTAAACCCTATTGCTACACCTGTTGTAACAACAAACTATATTGTAGCCGGGAAAACAGTAAACGGTTGTGACGCCAGCGATACCGTAAATATTGCAGTAAAGAAGGCTCCCGACTTTATTACAAATAATGATACACTCATTTGTGGGCCAGGACAGGTGAACCTTTCTGCAGCAGGGGATGCCGTATCTTATTCATGGTCGCCCGGAAAGGGTTTGTCTGACTCCACTGCAAGCAACCCCCTGACAGAAGTATTATCTACGACCCAATTTGTAGTAACAGGAAAATCAGTAGATAATTGTTTCAGGAGTGATACTGTTGAAGTGGTTGTCAGTATTCCGGTAGACATCCAGGCAAGAGCAGACACTACAATTTGTGAAGGAGTAGAATTACAACTATATACAGTGGGGGATGCTGCAACCTTTTCCTGGTCACCGTCTTCAAGTCTGAGCGATCCTTCAAGTGAATCGCCAGTTGCCCAACCTTTATATACAACTGAATATGTTATTACCGCATCTAATCCGGATGGTTGCACAGATAAAGATACAGTGCTGGTTACAGTGAAACTCCTACCGGTAGTAAGTATTACAAACGATACATTGGTTTACCCTAAGGTAAAGGTGCAGCTCAATGCGTCAGGAGGTTCATCTTATTCCTGGGGCCCCTCTGCAACACTTAGTGATCCTTTTATTGCTAACCCCATTGCTGCTCCTGATAAAAAGACAACTTATGTAGTTGGAGTGAGCGATATTGCTACGGGCTGCACCAATATTGATTCAGTAGTCATTACCCTACGCCCTTACCCGGTATTTTCTGCTATTGCAGATACGGCCGTCTGTAAGGGAACTGATATCCTGATGTATGCAGATGGCGGTGATTCATATCAATGGAGCCCTGCTGTTTCATTGGCTAACCCGTTCTCAGCAGCTACGGTAGCTCAGCCACTATCATCTACAGTCTATTCTGTTTATATGATGGAAAACACCTGTCACTTTGATACTACCATTGATGTTCATATCACTGTAAATCCTGTCCCTGAAGTTATAGCGCAAAGATCAAACGATATAAACTGTGTTGTGACTTCCGCCCGGTTAAGTGCTGTCGGAGCAAATTCGTATCAATGGAGCCCTGCCGTGCATCTTGACAATGCATTCAAATCTGATCCCGTTGCAAGCATTGATACTACCACCTTGTTTAAGGTTGTGGGAAAAAATAGTTTTGGATGTACAGGAGAAGATACCGTAACTGTAAAGGTAACCAAAGAGGGAAATCCATTATATCTGGTACCGAATACCTTTACTCCCAATGGAGATGGCATTAATGACTGCTTTGGTGTACGCAAATGGGAGAATATCCAGCTTGAAGAACTATCTGTTTATAACAGATGGGGAGAACAGGTATTTTATTCAACAAATCCGATGGATTGTTGGGATGGCACCTATAAAGGAATAGCACAGCCAAGTGGAACATTTATATATATAATACGGGCAAAATCTTTTTGCGGAGTTATCAATCGTAAGGGGTTGATAACCTTAATAAGATGATGCAGATGATATGTTTCTAAACAGTTGACTCTATTACTATTGCATCTTAAAAAGCGTAGTATATAGCAATCAGTATTAACATAAAATAAGCCCCGACGCCATTTTTTCGAAGCACCGGGGCCATTTTAGTGTGTGTTTTTTCTAATAACGCACCATTTTAAAAAACATTGTATGCAAAGCTCACATAATACAATCCCCCGATCTCGGGATTTCCGAACCCGTTCATATAGTATTTGTTCAGCACGTTGGTAGCCCCCAGCTTAACCAGGGAACCAATAGCCGGGAAGCGGTATCCCACCATGGCATCCATTGTAAAAAAAGAAGGAACGGTACCCGTGGCGAAGTCGGCTTCCCACAGGAAATCCGTTTGCCAGCGACCCGTAACATTAAATACCATGCGTTTAGCTTTTCCAAAGCCTGAGTGACCAATCCCAAAGTTTATCCGATGATCAGGTGTATTGAAATTAGCTACAAAATCTGGGGGAACATTTCCCAGCTCATCATGAAAATAATTGCTAAAAACAGAAAGTCCGCCGGTTAAGCGGTAATCCAGCCCTATACCATAACCGGAAGTTTTCACTTTAATAGGATCAATTTTTACATCACCTCCACCGGCAGAAGACATGGTAGCCGCGTTTTCCACAATGGAATAGATCTGGGTTTGTTGGGGAGTGACCTGCCTGGCTATCGATGTTCTTCCTATAAAATTGTCGTACTGGCCTGTATAATAATATACATCTACCAGTAATTTTTTTGCGATCAACCCTTTATACCCGATTTCATAGGAAGCCACACTTTCAGGCTTGAGTTCACGGGGATGATAAACACCCAGGGGCTGTGCGTTGTTATCCAGGCGCACGGATGTCTGGGCGTTCAGGTTGGGACCGGGTCTGCCTCCGGGAAGGCTGGCATCGTGGATCCATGGCAATCCGCCAACCAAGAACTGTCCACCTCCTATTTCAAGATTGATATATTGTTGCTGTGTGGAAGGGAAACGGTAAGCGGTCTGGTAGCTTAGACGAACATTATGATCTTCTGCCAGTTTAACCACTGCCGAAGCTCTTGGCGTGAAACGTCCTTTAAAATTTTCGTTTTTGTCGTAACGGCCGGAAACACTCAGGGTCAAACGATCATTGATCAGTTTCTTGGTAAGTTGGCCATACGCCCCATATTCGTTAATACTGATCGGACCGTCATAGTCAATAAATAAAGTGCCCTGGGAGTTCAATACATATTGCTTCCAGGAAGCGCCCACCACCAGCTCAACAAAAGGAATAATATCTTTAAAATTATACTGGCCTTCTGTCATCCACAGGTCACTACGATCTAAAAATAATCCCCCGGCAGGTATAGGCGTAGAGCGAACCTTATCGAACAATTCTTTAAATTCTGCGCTGCCGGCAGCAGGTCGTCCCTGGTCGGCAAATGCGCGTGCGGCAGCATGTGCGGCAGCCTCATCCGCTCCCATGCTCCTGGCCTGCACGAAAGCACCCACATATTCAGGGAACCACTGGGTGCTCGGCTTCCAGGCTTCGTTTAAGCGCCGTGCTGTAATAGTAGCGTTATAGGCTTCTCCGGCATTTTCCTGGGTGGTATAACCGCGAACAAACCAGCTTTTACTGCGCAACTCCAGCTTATACTGGCCTATTTTGGCACCTCTTAAGGAATAGCGGTCACTGCCTGTATATACCGTATTCCCCGTTCCGAAATAGCCGGTTAATGATGCTTCCAGGTCTGAAGTTATTTTATAGTGTAAACTCCCCGACAATTTAAAATTCAAGGTATTGGGATTCACCATATCACTCTCCGCATACCCGGTACGTGAGGCACTTGCTTCCGGGATTATATCATTTCTCAGCCCGAAATAAAAAGGTACCATAGTGGTAACCGGCCCCTGCAAAGCTGCAGGCAGGCTGCTAATAAAGAGACCGATCTGCTCCTGTGTTGGCACGGCGGGCAATGCCGCATTCATTGTTTGAACAATATCCACCGTACCTCCTGTGGCGTTCAGTATACCCTGCTGTGTTTGCCCCTGCACCAGTTGGGCAAGACTTTTCATGCTTAGTCCGTTGTCGCGCATATTGGTTTCATCGCCATATACATTTATACCATCGTAGTTGGGGTCTGTTTGCCGGCTGCCGGGCAATACTTTACGGGTAAGCCGGTCGTAATCCTGGGTGCTGTTGCCGATCCAGTCTTTGGCCTGAACGAGCTGAAAGCCTACCTTAAAGGCAAATTTATTATTAAAGGCTTTGGCCCAGCGTGCAGACCAGTCGTTGTACCAGCCGGGTTTGCTGCGCTGGCTCTTATCTACATGGTTCATTCCTGTTTTGATCTGGAAGCTTAATCCCTGGTATTTGAAAGGATCCTTACTGTTGATCAGCAATGTTCCGTTTACACCGCCTGATCCGTACAATGCCGAAGAAGCCCCGGGCAGCAATTCCATATTGTCGACATCCAGTTCGGTAAGCCCCGTAAAATTCCCCACCGCAAAATTAAGCCCCGGCGCCTGGTTGTCCATTCCATCCACCAGCTGGTTAAGGCGGGTATTGCCGGAAAAATTGAACCCACGGGTGCTGGGCGTTTTAAAAGTAAGGGATGAAGTAGTAACATCTACCCCCTTTAGCTGAGTGACCATATCGTAGTAACTCGTGGCAGGTGTATTGCGGATATTAGCGGCACTTACCCTTTCAATGGTAACCGGCGATTCCATCGCTCTCGTGGCGGTGCGGGTGGCGGCAACTACTATTTCTTCCCCCAGCACCGAAGAAGGCACAAGCTCTACTTCCACATCAGTTGTACCTGTAATTTCCAGCTCTTTTGTTTCAAAGCCAATGGAGGAAAAAACAAGGGTGAGTGGCAGCGGCTTGCCGGTGGCAAGCTTAAAATTTCCACGCGCGTCTGAGAAAGTACCCTCCGTTGAGCCCTTGATAATGACAGAAACAGCACTTACAAACTCCCTGCTGTCACGGTTTTTAACCGTTCCGGACAGGGTATGGGTTTGTGAAAAGGAGTGGAGCGTAAAAAAAAGGAATAAAAAAGTCGGAAAGCAATGGTATGTTCTTTTCATAACAAGCAAATTGAGTTAAAGATGTTGCCGGCAAATTAACAATTGTTAGTATAGAACAAAAATTTAATCCGCTTTTTGTTCAGCAAATGTGATTTTACCGCTCCGTAAGGATGTGCCAAAATTGGACATCTGGAACTGACGTTTTACTTTCGCGTATGAGCAAGTTTTCATTTCCGCAACAAACCGCTTTTTACAGGGGTAAGGTCCGTGATGTATACAGCATTGGCAAAGATTATTTAGTGATGATCGCCAGCGACCGTATCTCCGCATTTGATGTAATTCTCCCCCGGCCGATACCCTATAAAGGGCAGGTGCTGAACCAGGTCGCAGCCCGTATGCTGGAAGCAACCTCCGATATTTGCCCGAACTGGTTGCTCACAACACCCGCCCCAACTGTTGCCATAGGCAGGAAATGTACTCCTTTCAAATTAGAAATGGTGATCAGGGGCAACCTGGTGGGTCATGCCTGGCGTACCTATAGTAGCGGCAGCAGAACACTGTGTGGTGTATCCCTACCGGAAGGGATGAAAGAAAACGACCCTTTCCCCTCGCCCATCATAACCCCCGCAACAAAGGCCGAACAGGGACACGACGAAGATATTTCCAAAGCAGAAATTATTGCAAAAGGGCTGGCAACAGAAGAGGAGTGGGATACGCTCGCCTCCTATACCCTGCAACTGTTTGAAAGAGGGAGGTCGCTCGCTGCAGAACAGGGGCTGATACTGGCAGACACCAAATACGAATTCGGGAAGATCGGCAACACCATTTTTCTCATGGATGAAATACATACTCCTGATTCGTCACGGTATTTTTATGCCGACGGATTTGAAGAAAGGCAGCAAAAAGGGGAAAGACAAAAGCAGCTCAGTAAAGAATTTGTACGGGAATGGCTGATCGCCAATAACTTTATGGGCAGGGAAGGGCAAACCGTTCCTGAAATGAGCGATGAATGGGTACAAACCATCAGCAACCGGTATATTGAGCTCTTCGAAAAAGTAACCGGTGAAAAATTTAAGCCCGAAACACTAAGCGAAGAAGAGACTTACAGCCGCATAACAGCAGCACTAAAACAGTTAAATATATAACTGCATGCCAATACGATCCATCACCCTAATTCTTTTAGTATCCGCTTTATCCTTTACGGCCATGACGCAATCCAATGATCTGCATTATCTTATTACCGGCACTTATACCGGCGGTAAAAGCGAAGGCATTTATGTATTTGAGTTTAACAGCCGCGATGGAAGCTGTAAGCCGGTCAGTCATGTGAAGGTCTCCAATCCTTCTTTTGTGGCCGTTTCACCAGATGAAAAATGTGTTTTCGCCGTTAATGAAAACAGTGATCATGGCATGGGAGGAGAGGTAAGTTCCTTTACGTTCGATAAAAAAACAGGTGCCCTTACTCCTGTCAACAAACAACCGTCGGGTGGCGACTCCCCGTGTTATATACAGGTGGATAAAACGGGTAAATGGGTAGCGGTGGGTAATTATAGCAGCGGAACATTTTCTGTGCTGCCTGTGAACGCCTCCGGCGGGCTGGGCAAAGCGGCTGCTACCATACAGCATAAAGGAACAGGCGTGAATAAGCAACGCCAGGAGAAATCTCACGTGCACAGCACTGTTTTTTCACGTGATGGTAAATGGTTGTTCGTGTCGGACCTGGGGATTGATAAAATAATGATCTATGCTTTTGATCCGGCTACAGGAAAACTAAAGCCTGCACTCCAGCCTTTTGCCAAAATAAAAGATGGCGGGGGGCCAAGGCATTTCACCTTTCATCCCAATAATAAATATGCATACCTGATCGAAGAAATGGGTGGTGCAGTGGATGTATTTGAATACGGCAATGGCAAACTAAAAGCTATACAGCAAATCGCCTCGGTGCAGGCAAACGATACAGGCTTTATCGGCAGCGCAGACATACACATCAGTGCCGACGGGAAATTTTTATACGCTTCCAACCGCGGCGGGTTCAATACCATCGCCATATACAGAATTGATCCACAAAACGGAATGCTTACTCTTATTTGTCACCAGTCTTCGCTGGGGGAGATCCCCCGGAACTTCACCATAGATCCTTCAGGCAACTATTTACTGGCTGCCAACCAGGAGAGCAACAATGTCGTTATCTTTAAAAGAGATACAAAAACAGGACTGCTAACGGATACGGGCAGGCGCATTGAAGTAGGCAAGCCGGTATGTTTGCAATGGATCGGGAGGGAATGAGGGGCGATCAGCAATGGGCTTTCAGCAATGAGTTGCCCTACACCTTACACCCTTTGCCCTATACCTCTGCAAGCTCCAAGAACTAAATAACAAGAACCAAGTAAATTTCAGGTATTAAATCTGAAGCGATAAGCTCGAAATCCGAAAAGGCTGTCGGCTATCGGTTATCAGTGCACATGTATTGATTAACCTGAAGCCTGATAACCTCGCACCTGAAACCTCAACAGCTGAATATAATCTCAAATCAGAAATCTCATATCTCATATTGTCTCCCCTCTCTCCCACAACCGCGGACGCAGCCTCGCTTTGGCCTTATTGAAAATATGCTGCCCCTTGTTTATCCCTTTACGCAGCTCTTTTTGCTGATCTGCCGGAAGCTGGTAAATATTACTGCATTCCATGCTGCAGCAACCGTTATACTTTTGAGCACATTCACTGCATTGAATAAAAAGCAGGTGACAACCGTCGTTCCTGCAATTGGTGTGGGTATCGCAGGGCTTTCCGCACTGGTGGCAATGAGCGATAATGTCGCCGGTTATGCGTTCTCCCAAACGATCGTCAAACACAAAATTTTTTCCAATGAACCTGCTTTCCAGGTTCCTTTCCCTCACCTCTTGAGCATAATTAATAATCCCTCCCTCAAGGTGGAACACATTGTTAAACCCGTTATGAAGCATATAAGCGCTTGCTTTTTCACAGCGTATGCCACCGGTACAATACATAATGATATTCTTATCTCTATGGGGCTGCATCATTTCAACCGCCATAGGCAATTGTTCCCTGAAGGTATCGCTGGGCACTTCTATGGCATTTTCAAAATGACCTACTTCGTATTCATAATGGTTCCGCATATCAATGATGATCGTATCGGGATCATCCGCTAACCGGTTCAGCTCTTCAGCATTAACATATTTTCCCTTCTTGCTCATATCGAAAGCCGGGTCGCCGATGCCATCTGCCACGATCTTTTCCCTGACCTTTATTTTCAATACCCAGAAAGATTTGCCGTCGTCATCCACAGCAATATTCAATCTCATCCCTTCCAGTCCGGGTATGGAATACAGGTAATCCCGTAACATGCCAAAACGTGGCTGCGGAACGCTTACCTGTGCGTTTATGCCTTCATGTGCCACATATATGCGACCAAACACTTTTAAGGCATTCAGGGCCCGATACAATTCATCCCTGAACTGCTGCGGGTCATTTATTGTAAAATATCTGTAAAACGAAAGGGTGATGCGGGGATCTGTTTCCTGGAGCATGCGCTGCTTCAGTTCCTTTTGGGAAACACGATTGTGTAGTACTGCCATAATGATTGAAATTTTATGTACCGCCTATTGAACGGAACGGGTCGTTTGCATGACGAACAAAATTTCTTAAACACCGCAAAGATAAGGAGAGTTGAGGAGTTTGAAGTTTACAGTTTTGGAGTTAGAGGAAGATATGAGAGCCTGAGGCTATGAACTGGTGATAGCCATAAAGCATCAAAATGCCAAATAACAAGAAGCAAATAAAATTTAAATTCCAAACAAGCTTACCTAGGGTTTTATCTGTTGCAGGTAGGTCAGAAATCAACCTCCCGCACGTGCGGGAAGAAATCCGAAAGAGGCTGTCGGCTGCGAGGTTTCAGCAATGAGTTATTTCAAAATCCTGACGGCTGACTGCCGATAGCTGATCGACTGCTTATCAGTTGCGGCCCAACCCGCCCCTGAAGCCAATGCGAAAAGCAGAGGTCTGGAATCCTTCATTGCCAAATCCCCATACATAATCAACCCGTATCACCTTAAGGATATTTTCAATGCCACCGAAGGCTTCATAATAATAGTTGTTTTTATTGACCATAAAAGCATTAGCACCTCCCACAAGATGAATGTTCATCGTTTTAATAAAGGGTATCTTGTTGGTAAGAAAACCGTTAAAGTGGTGCTCTACGTTTAAGGTAGCATACAGCTTTTCAGTAGTGGATCGGGCATAATAGGGGGCTAACTGGAAACTGTTGAGGTATTCCGTTGCAACAAGCATCCGGTTGCCGTTGAAGTGCTGGTAATCGGGCAACTCCAGCCTGTGGTTATTTAAAAAACCACCTATTGAAATATTATAATCGAACATGCCTGCCAGCTTTGCATTTACATCATCTTTTACAGAAAATTTCCAGCGGTCATAATCCACATCGCTGCCCAGCACACCGTGGATGCCTTTGGCAAAGCTCAGTGTAAACGCCGGATACCGGGATCCCAGGTTGATCTTTCGTTCGGGCAGTCCGATATATTTTGTTCCCGGGCGATAGCTTACAACAAATGCCGCTACCAATGCCTGGTGCCGCTTAAAATTCTCCGAAACCAGTTCCATGGGGTAATTGGGTGTACGGCGGGAAAGATGCCTGGCTTTTCCCCAGTAAGTATTATCGGTATTTTCAAGGGGTATCCGGTCCTGGTAGCTGATACCGGCTTTTATGGTAGTGCCCTCTCCCACTCCTCTTGTGTACAGTATTTCGGCAAAGCCTGCTTCATAAATTTTTAAATAGTTACTTCCAAACAGCAGGGTATTGTAGGTATTGACAATGGGTTTTACCGGGTTATCATTATTGATCTGGAATATTTTTTTTCCTCCCGTGAGCACAACCGAATTAATGCGCCCCTTTCCGAAAGTATAACGCGAGGATATATCTGCGTTCAGATGGCGATTGGTAAACCCGTAACGCACGGTAGGCGTAAGGAAAACAGACCTGTTTGCTGTAAAATTCCTCGACCAGGTGGGTGCCAGGTTAATATTAAATCCTTCCACCGTATTGAAGTTGGTTATCTCGATCAATGGCGGGTAACTGAACGATGACTTCTTACGTTGCCGGCTGAAGGTTTGTCCGAAAATCAGGATACCCCCCGGTGTAAGCCGGTTCTTTCTCCTGTCAACAGAATCAAGGTACTGCGGATCACGCCGCATGATCTCCAGGCTGTCTTTCTTCAGATAATCTATTACCTCTTCATCCAGCAGTGGTACCGGGCGAACAGTATCCCAATAAGCAGGAGGTTTTTTATTGGACCCACTGTCATAAGCAAGGATAATATTGTTAAAAAAGTTCTTTTCGAATTTCGGGTTAAGTATATAGTCGGAATAAACAGTAACGAAGCTTCCCTTCGCATCAAAGCCCAGCATTTTAACCGCTGGATATACTACCTGGCTGTGGATCATCCATACATCGTTGCTCACCGGAACATACAGGTGCTCAATGCGCAACGTGTCGGCCAGCTCCATCTGCGATTTTTTGGTAAGCATCAGGTCTACACTGTGAATGCGCCATTCATTATCAATAATGTTGATATAACCGCTGAACAGCGGCTCATAGCTTCGCTTAGGTGTCACCTTTATATGATGGACCAGCCGGCCGTTTTCCGTAAAGCTGCCCATGAATTTGTAACGGTAAAAATTCAGGGCGTTCCCGGCGATCGGGGAAATAAAACCGCGCGGATTAAGCGCGTTGCTGATCTGCACATTGTTGTCGTAAAACGTAACGTAACGCGGACTGCCAAAGCCGAAACCTTCCGCCTGTCCGCTTACCCTGGTGGAGGTAACTTCCACCTTTTCCTTTTGCGGTTTCTGAAAAGAATAGGTGGCAATGGTCTCGGAGAGATAGATCATCTTATTCTTTCCCGTATCACCGTCGGCGAAATCAACTTTTTGCCCGAAAATGGTGGCGGGATAATCCTGCAGCCTGAGCTGTCCTTTAATATAAACGCTGCATTTAAAAGCATCTACCTGGTTTTTATAAAAAGACCGCTTTTTTATGGCCTGACGAATAATTTCGTAGGCAGGATCTTCTCCATTATTACCGATCACAACTTCCTGTAACGTGAGCTCCTGTAAGAGGAGGGTAAAATCAACCCGCAAAGCCAACTGTTCAACCATAATCTCTTTTTCCGACATCCTGTATCCCACGTGCATGCATTGGAGCGTATAGCTCCCTGTCGGAAGATTCAGCGAATATTTCCCTTCATTGTTGGCTGTAGTGCCCAATACCCCTCCTTTAACTACAATAGAAGCAAAGGGGAGCAGGTTTCCTTTATTGTCTTTTACAACCCCTGTTACCGGAACGGCAAATACAAACAAACGAATAATACAAAGAAGAATAATAAGGAGCGGATATTTTTTCATGCCACGGCATCCCCTTTACGAAAATAAGGCTTTGTATGTAAATGAAAAGACAAAGAAAGCAATAATGGATATGAGACCACGGCGGCGGTGCGAGAAAAATTTTGTCTTTTAGCACCGCTCAAAATAAGCGGCGGAGCAGGGAACCGCTAAGGGCCGAGAACGCACCTACCACCGCACCCGTTAAGGCCGTTAAGCCCACCAGCAGCAACGGGCTGTCGGCTTTTATAACCAATACCGATATCTTATGTGCCAGCAGATGGTCATTGGCTGTGCTGATCCACCACGCCAATCCTCCCCATAACAGCAGCAGCGCAACAAAGCCGGCTATAAAAGCCATGTAAGGCTTTTGAATGATAACAAGGGGTATTAAAAAAGCCACTACCGCAAAGCCCCACCACGGAAGATACAGTCCGGCTGCAAAACCCAGCAATGCAGTAAGTATAACGGAAACTATAAATTTCATGTTGTTGATTATTTTTTTGTTGATTTGGTGGTTTCACGCGGCGTTCGCCACGGGCAGCGGCACAGTTTTGGAGATCTCAGGTCACAGGTTTCAAGTTTCAGGATACGCAGGGTTGTCCCTGCAACCTGCTCCCTGTAACCTGCAACTTATCCAACTATCACTCATTCATAAATTCCATCTTCCATACCAGCCGGTCTCCCTCCAGCTCTCCTCTTTTCATGAACCAGGCCTTATAGTATTCACCCGCTGCCCACTTATCTACAAATGAATCATAATAGGGGCTGCCGGGATTCCCCGATTGACCTCCGGGATATATCACATATGCCGTTGTTTCGTCTGTTAATTCCACCACCATGCGCCAACTGGGGCCATGCTTATGCTGCATGGCGTTAATGATATGCGCTCCTCCTCCCACAGGCAGCCCTGACCTTCCAAAAGGCGCCATGGCATCGCCCAATAAATGATCAATAGACGTATTTTTATAAGTACCCCACGTAAGCCGGTTGATAGCACTAAGCGAATCTGCAGCTCTTACCGCCTGCTTATAAGCGTCGGTCACTACGTCTGCTATAGTTTCCTGACCGGGTGTATTGATATTGTCAACATACTTAAAAGCAGTATCACGCAGCAAGGCTTCCGTCAAAGTTGCTTCAGACGGCCGCAGGCCTTTAATCCCCGCCTTGTCAAATTCATCATCCCATACCAGCTTTTCAAGGCTGTCGTACCACAGCTTAAAAATCGTAGCACCTCTTTCATTGATATTGTTGTATAGCGACCAGCCTCTTACAATATCAAGGTATTTCTTTTCATTTTCACCCAGGCTGCCTTCATCAATATACTTAAGCAACAAGGGTCTTGCTGTTTCCGCAAATACATTGTAATTATCGTTTTGCAGCTTCATCATATCCTCTGCAGTAACGACACGCATGTCCGACAATCTCCTGTTTACTGCAATCCCCCTATACAGATCGTAGTAGCCCGGGATAAAATAGGGATAAGCAGTATCGGCCGCGCGTTGATTGGCGCTGCTTACAAATCCTCTCTCAGGATTCAGGATATGCGGGTTCTCATTCATGGGAATGAATTCCTGCCACATATAGCTGCTGTCTTCCCCCGGCATCACATACAATCCCTGTTTGTTCCATAATGCCGGAAAAACACCCTGCTGCCAGATGGCTATGTCGCCCGATTTGGAAGCGAAAACCACATTATGACCCGGATTGGTGAAATATTGCAGGGCATTTGTATAATCTTCATAATTATCAGCACGGTCTAAATAATACCAGGTCAGCAGTTCATTCGAAGGATCATGCGCTTTCCAGCGCAGCGCCAACGCCTTCCCTGGCTCATCAGTGGAAGGGTAGCTGTTGTCGTAGGTTACGGGGCCAAAAACAGTATAAGCAACAGTATCATAAACTACCGGTTTCCCTTTTACTTTGATCGCTTCGATCCTTAGCCGGCTGTCTTTCCAACTGCTGTCAAAACGATACTGCGTTTTGGTTTCATCCCTGAACTGTATGGCATAATAGTCCATCACATCCCTTTCGGAATTGGTAAAGCCAAAAGCAATGCTGTCGTTGAACCCGATGATCACACCGGGCGCGCCGGGAAAGCTTACCCCATAAGCATTCATAGTGGGCGTGGTGACCTGCATTTCATACCATATGGAAGGGAACGAGAGATCGAGATGCGGGTCGTTGCAAAGTATAGGCGCACCACTCTGTGTTCGCACACCACTCACAGCCCAGTTATTACTGCCATTGGCCGGGTTAGGCTTTCCCGCTTCCTGCAGGCTGCCTGTCAATTCCATTTGCTCCACGTATATCGAATCGGCTGTTGCGGGCGCTACCGGATGCACAGAAGGAGGCAAAAAAACAGTGCCTTTGGGAATAACAGGTTCAAGCGAGTCGGCTACCTGGGGAAAAAGAACACGCAGGGCTTCATCACCAAAAAAAGCCTTCGCCTTCGTTAAAGGCAGGTCGTTCGAGAATCCCGACAGGGTAAACGCCATTTGCTTTACAAAGAGTGCTGTTTTAAGATTGCTCCATTTTTCGGGCCGGTATCCCAATAACTTGTATTCAACCGGTAAAAGGCTTTCAGGCAAAGATTTTATATAAGCATTTACTCCCGCAGTGTAATGATCTATCTGTGATTTAGAAATGGGATCGGCTTCTATTTCTTTCAGCATATTTTCCGCCGCATATACCATGCCCAGTCTTCTCCTGCCCCTGTCAAAACCCACCGCTTTATCTCCAATGATCTCGCTTATCCTGCCGGCTGCAGCCAGGGTTTGAAACTCCATTTGCCACAGGCGAAAGCAGGCATGCAGGTATCCCTGTATGAAACAGGCATCCTCATCATTATCGGCTACAATATGGGGCACCAAACGATCATCCAGATATACCGTTGATCTTCCTTTAAGCTCCGGGAACCGGAGGTCCATATTAAAACGCTGCTTTACAGGTTCCGCATTTTGCCAGATACCATGCTGGGGGCTTAAAAAACTGCCTAAAGGAAGCGGCAGCAGGGTGGTGCTGCCGAGGCCAATGATCAGACCTACAGTAATGATAAATGAAATACAGAAAA
>CAZREP010000004.1:0-59552 GCA_964599035.1 uncultured Terrimonas sp.
ATATAAATGTAAGAAACCATGGCTAACTGCTTTTGTAAAAAACCGTTAACTAAAAAGCGGTATCGCGGTTATATGGTTACAGAGGCGATGAATTGCTGCCATTCTTCCAGCATTTTGCCTTTCATTACTCTTGGAAACTTATGTTGCCCTCCCAGCTTGCCCTTGCTTTCCATAAATTCCATAAAAACCCTTTCCGGCAAAATGGTAAGCAAAACTTCTTTCAGCGCACTCTTTCTTTCCACTGCGTAATCGTCATTCAGTTCCTTAAGTGTATCGTCAATTCCCGTGCGGAGCTTTGCTGCATCTACCCTGTCGTCGCATGCCACATACCAGTGATGGGCAAAGAAAGAACCATAGGGAATACCCGTTACCGTGAACTCGGGAATAGATATGTTCAGTTGCTGGCTTGTCAGTTGTATGGCCTTGTTCATGTTATCCACGCTCAGGTGCTCTCCTACAAGGCTCAGGAAGTGTTTTGTTCTTCCCGTGATCACGATCTCGGATCTTTTTTTATCGGTAAAGCGTACGGTATCGCCAATGAGGTATCTCCATGCACCTGCCGAGGTGCTCAGCAGGATCGCATAGTCTGTTCCTTCTTCTACCTCATCTAGCAATAACGCCTGTGCATTGGCAGTAATATTTCCTTCATGATCGAAGTGCCGGGTATTAAAAGGTACAAACTCAAGAAAGATATGCTCATTTGTGCTCAGCTTCATTCCTCTCCCATGCTGCCTGTCCTGGTAGGCAATAAAGCCCTCGGAGGCAAGATAAGTTTCTATATAGATGAGCGGCTTGCCCAGTAATTTCTCAAACCCTTTTTTATAAGGGTTGAATGCCACACCACCATGCACATAAAAAGCAAGATTGGGCCATATTTCGTGAATGTTCCTGAGGTTATACCGTTCTATGATCATTTCCATGCACATCTGTATCCAGGCAGGTACGCCCACTACAAATCCTATATCCCAGTGAGGGGCCTGCTCTACGATCTCATCCAGCTTGGTGTTCCAGTCTTTTGTGCGGGCAATTTTTTTACCGGGCTTATAGAAGGGGGTAAACCAGAAAGGAACTTTTTTTGCAGTGATGCCGCTCAGGTCGCCGGAATAATAGCCGGGTCCTTTTTGCAGGTCGGTGCTTCCTCCCAGCATCAGCCAGCCTTTGCTGATGGATTTTACAGGGATGTTTTCGTAGTTGCGCAGGGTAAGCATTTGCTTGATCATTACGATACGGTTACCGCGCATCAGGTCGTTGGTGATAGGGATGTACTTGCTGGCAGAGCCGGAAGTGCCTGAGCTCAGCGCGAAATACTCAATTTTCCCGGGCCAGCAAACATCAGGGATGCCGTCTAACGTGCGATGCCACCATTGTTTATAGATGGTGTCGTAATCAAAAACAGGAACCCGCTGCTGGAAAATTTTTTCAGGATGCCTGTGCAGCAGTATTTCATCAAAATGATAGGCTTGCCCGAATTCTGTAAATCTTGCTTTTTTCAATAACTTTTTTAAAACGCGGCTTTGTTGCCGTCGTTGCGGGCCCGCATGCAATTTTAATGTTCTTGCAATTGTTTTAGGAATCGGTATTTCAATAAGCCCCATTGAATAAAGATGGGTTAATAATGTTCTGCCAACGGGCAAATGTATAACACAAGTTTGTATGCGCCTAAATTCCCGTGGCTTTTGTGGGCCGTTCGTCACAAACCGGCCCGGACATATAGCTACCGGCGATGCTTTTACTTTGAGCGGCGTGTATGCCGATACTTCTTTTTGCGCTGCCAGCCTGTTCGATCAGCCTTATGATATCCCCGAAAGATCGTTTCCCCTCGCAAACAACTATATTTTTGACATTGTACTTATCTAATATATACCTGAGGCCACTGCCTCCCTTCCAAACAGCATTTTGTTCGGCCGGCGGAAGAATATACCATCCGGGCTCCCTGTTGTTTGTATTGCTGATCAGCGGCAAAATAGTGTTGCAGCCTTGCTCTTGCCCTATGATCAGCACCTGCGGTGGCGTTCCCCCGCTCCGTATTTTATTTTTAAGTGTATTTATATTATTCCTTATCCGGTGTGCTATAATGGCTATTCCTGCTCCTGACCATATTGCGGCCTGCAGGCAAAAATAGTATATGCCAGACCGGTGTTTCCCGTAATGTTTTTTAAC
This sequence comes from uncultured Terrimonas sp., assembly GCA_964599035.1. GTDB lineage: Bacteria > Bacteroidota > Bacteroidia > Chitinophagales > Chitinophagaceae > Agriterribacter. The sequence goes on from CAZREP010000004.1 coordinate 2,161, forward strand.
AAAAACATGCATGGCACGGTAAAACATGCGCACATAGTGTATATCCTTACGGGGAGTACTTTTTCCTTTAAAATGCAGTATGGTTACGTCAGGATAATAATAATTTTTATATCCCTGCTGCTGAATGCGATAGCTCAGGTCAATATCCTCTCCATACATAAAGAATGCTTCATCAAAGCCTCCGGTTATATCCAGCACCTCTCTTTTTATCATTATAAATGCACCCGCAATCACATCCACTTCATGCGCCTGGCGTTCATCCAGGTTACCGAGATAATACCTGGCAAAGAAACCCGAATGGGGAAATAGTGTAGCCAATCCGCCAAGTTTAAAGAAGGAGGCTGCCGGAGAGGGGAAAGCCCTTTTGCTTTCTCTCAGGAACCTGCCCGACTCATCGATCATCCGCACCCCCAGCGCACCGCATTGCGGATGTGATCTTAAAAAATCAATACATTTTTCAAAACAATCCTCGCCCACAATGGTATCGGGGTTTAAGAAAAGGATATACGCTCCTTTAGCCTGTCTTAACCCAAAGTTGCAGGCCTGTGCAAAACCCAGGTTCTTGTTGTTCCAGTAAAAGGAAACTTCCGGAAAGGCCGGTTCAAGATACTCCCGGCTGCCATCCGAAGAGGCATTATCTACTACAATTACTTCCATCCCGATCTGTCGGCCCGCTTTGTAAACCGAGCAGAGACATTGTTCAAGAAAGTATTTAACATTATAGCTGACGATGATTACAGATAGCACTATAACGGGTAATGTATTAGAGATCGAATTTAAGCGCTTTTGCAGGAGTTCTCAAAATCTTTAGCGCCGGATTCCCATTTTCGCAAAGCGTAATAAAACAGGCTGATGATATAAAATATTACTTATGGAATGCAGGTTGAGCTAACTTTGCTAAGTTTCAATTAAATAAGAACAATGGCTACGAAGACAGAAGTTTTACAGGAGGTGGTGATCAAATTCGCGGGCGATAGCGGAGATGGGATGCAGCTTACCGGAAGTCAGTTTACCAATAATACCGCCCTTTTGGGTATCGATCTGGCCACTTTCCCCGATTTTCCTGCCGAAATACGTGCCCCCCAGGGCACTTTGCCGGGAGTAAGCGGATACCAGCTGAGGTTTTCCAGCGATATGGTATACACACCGGGGGATGAATGCGATGTGCTGGTGGCGATGAATGCTGCCGCGCTGAAGGTGAACCTGAAATCCCTGAAAAAAGGGGGGAGGATCATTGCCAACACGGATGGCTTTGATGTAAAGAATCTCAGGTTGGCCAATTATCCCGAAGGGATTAATCCCCTGGAAGATGGGAGCCTTGATAGTTATGAGGTGATAAAGATGGACGTTACCAAAATGACGCGTGAGGCATTGAAGGATATAACCATGGGCACCAAAGAAAAGGACAGGGCGAAAAATATGTTCGTGCTTGGCTTCCTCTATTGGATGTACAACCGCAGCATGGGCAACACCATTCAGTTCATTGAAGAAAAATTCGGGGAAAAGTCCGAGATACTGGAAAGCAATATAAAAGCGCTAAAGGCAGGCTATCATTATGGCGACACCACCGAAGCCTTTGGCACTACATTCATAGTTGCTAAAGCCCGCATGGAGAGCGGCACTTACCGCTCCGTTATGGGCAACCAGGCGCTGGCATACGGGCTCATCGCTTTTTCCCAAAAAAGCGGACTGCCCATGTTCCTGGGCTCCTATCCGATAACACCGGCTTCGGATATTTTACATGAGCTCAGCCGTCATAAGAATTTTGGTATCCGTACTTTCCAGGCGGAAGACGAAATTGCAGGCATTTCAGCCGCTATTGGTGCTGCTTATGGAGGAAGTCTCGGGGTTACCACCACTTCCGGACCCGGCATGGCGCTGAAAACGGAAGCGATGGGGCTGGCCGTTATGCTTGAGATCCCCCTGGTAATTGTGGATGTTCAACGGGGTGGTCCTTCAACCGGGTTGCCTACCAAAACAGAGCAAAGCGATCTTTTGCAGGCGTATTACGGGCGAAACGGCGAGTGCCCTATGCCGGTGGTTGCCGCTTCTTCTCCTCACGATTGCTTTGCTGCGGTATATGAGGCCTGCCGCATTGCGGTACAGCATATGACCCCTATCATTTTCCTCAGCGATGGCTATATTGCCAACGGTGCTGAGCCCTGGCGTTTTCCGCAGAGCGCCGACCTTCCGGAAGTGCCTGTTCATTTTAAAAAGGAACTGGGTGAAGGGGAAGAAAAATTTCATCCTTACCTGAGGGATGAGAGGCTGGTTCGCCCATGGGTAGTGCCGGGGACACCGGGAATGGAGCACCGTATTGGCGGCATTGAGAAGCAAAATATTACGGGAAATGTGAGTTATGACCCTGAGAACCATCAGTTTATGGTAAAGATCAGGGAGGAAAAAGTGGAAAAAATAGCCGACGATATCCCTGAGCAGCAATTAGACAGTGGCCCGGCAGAAGGGGATCTGCTTGTGCTCGGGTGGGGGTCTACGTATGGAGTAATCAAAAGCGCTGTAGCAGAGCTGCTGTCGGAGGGATACGCCGTTGCCCACGCTCATATCCGGTATTTAAGGCCTTTTCCCCAAAACCTGGGCGACATCATCCGTAATTTTAAGCAGGTGCTTATCCCGGAGATCAATAACGGGCAGCTTATAAAAATCATCCGTGATAAATATTTAGTAGATGCCAGGGGATATAACAAGATCATGGGAGTACCCATTACCAAGGGAGAGCTGACCCGTGTAATGAAAGGGATGCTTGCCCTTGTATAAGGTGAAAGGAAGGTTTCCCTTCTCATATTTCACGTTTCACACAACACCAGTTCTTGTCGCCTGCTTCCCTTATATGCTTTTCTATCATCGGAAAAGCAATGACAAACCAGGCGGTATACCGATCAGGTTTTTTTTCCAGTTCCTCGTGTATAATATCCATCGGCGTATAACAAAAGTCCATTACTTCTTCGGGGTTGGGTGTGATCATATCACTATATATGCCGGTAAATACGTGATCGAATTCATTTTCCGTGAGCCCGTTGTCGAAGCTCGCCGTGTAAATAAAATCAAACGCTTTTTGTAGCGGTACCATAAAGCCGAGCTCTTCTTTTAACCGTCTTTGCGCTGCAGCTATCGTGGTTTCTCCCGGCCGGGGATGGCTGCAGCAGGCGTTGGTCCATAATCCGGGGCTGTGATACTTGCTCATAGCTCTCTGCTGCAGCAGCATTTCTCCTTGGGTATTAAAGATAAATACGCTAAAGGCCCTGTGCAGGAGCGCTTTGCGGTGCGCCTCCATTTTTTCCATGGTGCCCACCTGTTCGTCTTTATTATTCACCAGTATAAGATCATGCCCGCCAATCATAGTCAAGGTTAAGAAATTCAATGATGTCACAAACCTATATCATTTAATTTTCACTTTGGTGTAACTTTTATGCCGTTTAACCGTATAACAGTTGAAATCACGCTTCAGGAAGGTAATTTTGGGAGAATTTAACTGACGGTATGACCGAAAAAGAGTATAACGAATGTGTTAACTGCTACGCAGATAATGTGTATAGGTTTATCCTGAAGAACCTCAGGCATGAAGAAGACGCGCGGGATGTGGTGCAAACAGCTTTTGAAAAAATGTGGCGCAACAGGGAAAATGTACAGGTTGAAAAGAGCAAATCATACCTGTTTACGGTAGCATATAACCAGATGATTGACCACATACGAAAGGGCAGAAGGGTAAGCTTAAAAGAAGCATTTACGGAAGACGCGGGTATCACACAGCCAAAGCACAGTGTAAAAAAAATACTGGAACATGCACTGGAAAGGCTCAACGAAACCCAACGCTCGCTGGTGATGCTGAAAGATTATGAAGGATATACATATGAAGAGATCGGGCAGATAACAGGACTGAACGAGAGCCAGGTAAAAGTGTACCTGCATCGTGCCAGGTTACAGTTAAAAGAGTACCTGGTGAAGATGGAAAATGTGATATAATAAGCAGCGGGTACTAATGATATGTTAAGTATAATATGTCGTGTAGTACAGGTGAATGGGCAATTGTGAATAGTGAATAAATTCACGATTCACTTATTCACGATTCACAAAATGATGCGGTATGTTATGGTTAACATAACACTAGATAAGAGTAGTAAGCAAAAAAAGGAAACATGGAAATTAACAGGGATAATTACGAAATGTTCTTTTTGCTGTATGCAGATAATGAGCTGGACAGGGCAGCGAAAGAAGCAGTGGAAGCCTTTGTTTCCTCTCATGCCGATCTGCGGGAAGAATTGAATGTGCTGCTGCAAACCCGGCTACCCGCTGATGAAACGGTTGCTTTCCTGCATAAAGAGCGTTTGTATAAAACGAGTGCCATTCTCTCTTTTATTAATATGCATAACTATGAAGAGTATTTTGTGTTGTATGCAGATGGGGAGCTGAATGCGGAAGAGCAAAGGGCGGTTGAAGATTTCATAGGAAAATATCCACAGAAGCAGGCTGAGCTGGCATTGTTGCAATCCCTGAAATTACGGCCCGATAGCAGCATCGTATTCCCGGGTAAAGCTTCCTTATACAGAGGAGGTAAATCGAAACCACGTATAGTGGCTATGCAATGGTCGCGTATGGTAGCGGCCGCCTCCATCATAGCGATAGGGCTGTGGGTATGGATGAATACGGATAAGGGCATGCCCCGCCCGGCAGATCAACAGCCGCTGGCAGCCGGAGAGCAGCTAACACCGCCGGTACCTCTTCAGGGAGCCACGGAAGCAACAGAACCCGGGATAGTACAGCATGAGCCTGCCGGGCCCGCTGCCCGCACGGTGAAAACCGAAATTGCCGCTGAAAAGCTGGCTGTGGAAGCTGCAATATCAAAAGCATATAACAGTGGCAGTGCGGAACACAGCGCGCCCGCAGTCCATACCGTGATCAGTAAAGCACCTGCGATTGTTGACCCTGCACCCGCTTTGCGCAGCGAGGCTGCCGCATTGGCAATGGAAACATCGCCGGTACTTATATCAAACCGTGAAATTCAGAATAGCGTGCAGATTCCGGAGCAGGTAAGACCTGTTATTCTTGACCAGGCTGCCTTTCGGGGTGAAAGTGAGGAAATACAATATGCGGCGATAACAAAGAATGAAGAAGGCATTGCCTATTTAGATACAGACAACCCGGAAAAGAGATCAAAAGGAAAGTTCCGGGGATTATTAAGAAGGGCATCCCGCCTTGTTGACCATGTTACCAATCCCGATACAGACGGAGAACGGTCTGTTGTGCGGGTGGCTGGTTTTGAGATTGCCAGGAAATAACGTATTAATTTTAAACTGAGAACAATGAATAAAGTACATCTGCTGATGATGGGCGCTGTTATGCTTTGCTTTGAAGGAATGGCGCAGACAGACACGACCCTTCAGGAAAAAACTACCCCCGATACCATAAGGGTAGGGTCTATTATCATTATTAAGGACGGCAAGCAGGATAAAACGGAAAACACAGATCATCCGAAGCATCAGGCGCCATACCGGAGCCGGTGGAAGAACAAAGTGTCTACCAATTGGTTTGTTGTTGATCTGGGATTTGCTAATCATAACGATAAAACTGATTATGCATCATCCGAAGCACAGTCTTTTGTTCATGGATCCACTCCTGCACACCCGGCTGCCCCAAGTGATTTTACAGTAAAAACAGGATCTTTTAATTTTAACCTCTGGCTTTTTATGCAGCGTATGAGCCTGTACAGGCAGGTGGTAAATCTTAAATATGGTGCGGGAATAGAATTGTATAAATATTATTATAAATCCGGTATCCGCTATATAGAGGCACCTGGTCCTTATGTAGAAAGACAGAACACTACTTTCAAAAGGAATAAGTTTGCTTTTGATTACGTGACCGTTCCGCTTATGCTTAATATCAATCCTGGCGGTACCCGTAAAAATGGAGGTATAAACCTGAGCGCAGGCATAAGCGCCAGCTACCTGTATGGGGCAAGAAACAAGCAGAAGAGTGATGATTTTGGCAAACAAAAATTTTCCGGCGATTTCAATCTCGAAAGATGGAAGCTTGCTTATATAGCAGAACTTGGGTTGGGGCCTGTTCGCCTGTATGGCTCCTATGCGATCACCCCCCTTCATCAGTATGGGGTAGACCAGCATCCCTATGCAGTAGGTGTGCGTTTCAGCAGTTGGTAATTTTTTTGATCATATATTTTTACCGGTCGCCTCCTGAATTTCCGGGAGGCTTTTTATGCTTACCACCCAGTCACTAAACTGTTTAAATTGTTTTTTTGAAAAGTTGCTGACTTATTATTGCCACTAATTCCAGCATCCTGCACGACAGGATGATTTTTGAATACAACAAAGCCACGAATGCACTAATTTACACTAATGCCTTCGTGGTCCTTCGTGAATTGGTGGCAGAAAGCAGCGTTGCGGAGTGCAAAGTTTTGCGCACTTTTGAGTTTTCTTCCTGTGCTTGAGGTTATCCTATGCTTAATTCGAAATAATGTGGGGTACCCTCCCTCCCCCAATGAATTATTTCTTTATTTTTGATGGATATCATTATTATTATCGTAATCGCCTGTATATGAATTACAGGCAAAAAATCCATTTCGATATGAAGTATCTCCTGCTCACTTGCAGTACATTATTTATTTTTTCTGCTTTCACTTCCTGCGTGTCCAAGAAAAAGTTTACGGAAGCAACCAATGCCATCAGGGCCTTGCAGCAGGACAGCCTGCGTTTTGAAAATGACATGGCGATCCTTCGCAAAAACCTGAAGGAAAGCGGGGAGCGGAATGAAGCATTGAAGAAAGAGCTGAATGATATTGCTTCGGCAAAAAGCCAGAAAGAACAGGAATTGGACAAAGCCCGCCAACTGCTGAGCAATACCGAGCAGCAGCTCAGCAGCACGCAGGAGAAGCTCAGCAGTACTGCGCTTACGATTGAGGAACAGCAAAAAAGGATGGAAGCGCTGCAAAAGCTCATCGACCAGCAGCGCAGTGTGGTGGAAAACCTGCGCAAAACCATTAATAATGCATTGGGTCAGTATAAAGCCGAAGATCTTGACATTTTTGTGAAGAATGGCAAAGTATATGTATCGTTACAGGAAAAGCTGCTTTTTAAATCGGGGAGTGCGGTAGTAGGTAAAGAAGGACAGGAAGCTTTAGGCAAAATAGCCCAGGTGCTTAATACGGATCCCAAGATCCAGATCGTGGTGGAAGGCCATACCGACAGCATTCCTATCCGCAGAACATTTGAAGACAATTGGGCATTAAGCACGGCACGGGCGGTATCTATTGTTCGTATCTTAACCAAAGATTATAATGTTGACCCGGGAAGAGTGGTGGCATCAGGTCATAGTTATTTCGATCCGCGCGACACCAATGCCACACCCGAAGGAAGGGCGCTCAACCGCAGAACAGAGATCATTCTTTCACCCAACTTAGACGAACTGTACAGGCTGATGGAATAATAAGCACAAATTTATTGGTGCCAATTCGTGCAATTCTGTACAACACACTATTCTTGTCCTAAGATTTTAGAAGGAGATAGATAGCCACGAAGACACTAATTTACACTAATATCTTCCAGACCATTCGCGAATTCCTGGCAGAAAAATGCCGGAAAAAATTTGTTAATTTAAACGATTAAGCATATTTTGCATCAGCATTTACCGGTAAAGAGCCTTAAAATTACTTGTAAATGCTTAAGGGACAATTGTTTCTTTTATAAAAAGCTCAATCGTTTAAGCTTATTTATAATGGAATATTGAGCAGCTCTTAAACAGAAACTTATTCAGATCACTTAAACTAACGATTTATGCGAGTCCTCCTTTTTTTATCCTTCTTCGTGTTTTCTTTTTTTGTTGTTGATGCGCAAAGCTTTAATGGTGTTGACATGGGTTTGGGAACACTTTCAAAGCTTTCCAATGCAAAAACGCGGTCTATCAGTCCTGAAAACTTTTCCGGTCAGAAAGGAAAAGGCGGGATGGCTGATCCTGCTGCACAACAGGGACAAAGAAATGTGGCAAATGCTTCCCGTGCCGCGAGAGAGCTGGGAACAGGATGGAAGGTAAATCCTTTCGTTCATATTGGCGCCGGAGAAACCTTTGTACTGGCAGACATTAAGGAATCAGGCGTTATTCAGCACATTTGGATGACTCCTACCGGCAATTGGAGCCATTCTATTTTGAGATTTTACTGGGATGGAGAAAAAGAGCCCTCCGTAGAAGCTCCTGTGGGCGCCTTTTTTGGAATGGCATGGAACAAATTCGCTCCTTTGAATTCCCTGGCTATGACGGTAAATCCCGGAAGCGCTTTCAATTCGTACTGGAAAATGCCTTTCCGGAAAAGCTGCAGGGTAACCATGGAAAACATAAGTGCAGACGCCATGGTTTTATATTACCAGATAGACTATACCGAAACCAAAGTGGATGAAGATGAGGCCTATTTCCATGCCCAGTACCGCCGTTCCAATCCCACTCAGGGAAGCTTACATACCATAATTGACGGCATCAAAGGGAAAGGTCAATACGTAGGCACCTATCTGGCAGTGGGAACCAATAATAACGGATGGTGGGGCGAAGGCGAGATAAAATTCTTCATGGATGGAGATAAGGATTATGCTACAATAGTGGGAACAGGCCTGGAAGACTACTTTTGTGGCTCCTATAATTTTGAGAACAAGGAAGCCCGCAGGTACCAGGAATTCAGTACGCCGTATACGGGCCTGCACCAGGTTATCCGGCCCGACGGACTGTATACTTCACAACAGCGTTTTGGTATGTACCGGTGGCATATCATGGATCCTGTTCGGTTTGACGGGGATCTTAAAGTAACCATACAGGACCTGGGATGGAGATCGGAAGGCCGGTATCTTCCCCAGCAATCGGATATGATCTCCGTAGCCTACTGGTACCAGAAAGAGCCGCACAATACGTTTAAAAAGCTCCCTGCAAAAAACGATCTCGAAGTCAATTAATTCTTCAGGCAAAAAATAAGTAATGGTGTCTAAATTATTTAGAGCGGTGATCGTGTTTTCGATCCTGCTCGCAGGATGTCGGAATAGCGATAGATCAAATGAAAAAACAACAGATAAAAACGCTTTTGGAAATGATCTTGCTTTTCTCGAAAAAAGGGATAAAGGGCTTGTTGTTCTGTCTGCCGAAGAAGGGAATGCGAGGGTAGTCATTTCTCCAAAATATCAGGGCAAAGTTTTTACCTCTACGGCAGAAGGCGACGGTGGTAAAAGTTTCGGGTGGATCAACTACAGGGCTTTTGATAAGGACGCCGACCCGCACATGAATGCTTATGGCGGTGAAGACCGGCTCTGGCTGGGCCCGGAAGGCGGTCCCTTCTCTCTGTACTTTGCCCCCGGTAAAGAAATGGTGTTTGAAAACTGGCATACTCCGCCCCCAATAGATGTGGAAGCCTGGGAGCTTGTTTCATCTTCTCCGGAAGAAGCGCTGATGGCAAAAACTATGGAGCTGCAAAATTATGCAGGAACATTGCTTAAGATCGATATTAACCGTAAGATCGAAATTTTGAAAGGGGAGACCATTGAAAAAATGCTTTCGGTTGAGTTGGGAAATAAAGTAAAATCGGTAGGTTTTACGACCACTAATGCGCTCAAAAATGCAGGAGATATTTCCTGGGATCAGAAAACAGGAGCGCCCTGTATGTGGAACCTGGATATGTTTACACCCAGCCCGGGAACCGTTATTGTGGTGCCTTACGAAGAAGGGGTTGAAGGGAAAATAGCTACCACCGATTACTTCGGGGAAATTGCTCCGGATCGGATAAAAACAGAAGGAGGTGTATTATATTTTAAAGCCGATGGCTTGTCGAGAGGTAAACTGGGAATGCCGCCCGGGAGAGCGAAACCTGTTGCAGGAAGCTATGCTTCCGATGAAGGCGTGCTGACCATTACGCTTTTTGATATAAACAAAAATGCTACTTACCTGAACCAGGAGTGGACAACAAAGAAAGACCCTTTTCTGGGAGATGCCGTAAATGCCTATAACGACGGCCCCCTGGAAGACGGATCACAGATGGGGCCTTTTTATGAAATAGAGAGTGTATCCCCTGCAGCGTTCCTGAAACCCGGAGAGGAAATCATTCACAGGCACAGTGTTTTTCATTTCACAGGAGATAAAGACGCACTAAATGCCATTGCAGAAAAGGTATTAGGTACTTCTTTGGACCGTATAGCAACAGCTTTCCATAAAAAATAAAAAATTAAAAGAATGAGTATATACCCTAAAGTTGGTATCCGGCCTATTATAGATGGCCGCCTGGGAGGGATACGCGAGTCGTTAGAAGCCACCACAATGAATATGGCCCTGAAAGTAGCTGAGCTTTTTAAAAAAGAGCTGCGTTATCCTGATGGAAGTCCTGTTGAATGTGTTATTGCCGATACCTGCATCGGAGGCGTAAAGGAGGCGGCAGATTGTGCTGAAAAATTTAAAAGAGAAGATGTTGGCGTTTCTCTTTCCGTAACACCGTGCTGGTGTTATGGAGCTGAAACGATGGATATGGATCCCCTGTTGCCCAAAGCGATCTGGGGCTTTAATGGCACCGAGCGTCCCGGTGCGGTATACTTAGCGGCAACGCTGGCAGCGCACAACCAGAAGGGATTGCCGTCATTTGGGATTTATGGTAAAGATGTGCAGGATATGGGAGACCAGGTAATTCCGGCCGATGTACAGGAGAAGCTGCTGCGTTTTGCCAAAGCGGGGCTGGCAGTGGCGATCATGAAAGGGAAATCTTACCTGGCCATCGGCTCTGTAAGCATGGGAATTGCCGGCTCTATCGTTGATGCAGATTTTTTTCAGCGTTACCTGGGGATGCGGAATGAATATGTTGACTCTTCAGAAGTGTTGCGCAGGATACAGCTTGGTATCTATGACCATGAAGAATTTGAAAAGGCACTTGCCTGGACCAGGCAGCACTGCATGGAAGGCGAGGATTATAACCAGAAGAAGAATATAAAATCCAGGGAGGAGAAAGATAAGGACTGGGAATTTGTGGTTAAGATGACATTGATCATCCGCGATCTGATGACGGGAAACAAAAAATTGGGTGAAATGGGTCACCAGGAGGAAGCATTAGGACACAATGCATTGGTTTCCGGTTTCCAGGGGCAGCGTCAATGGACCGACTTTCTTCCGAACGGAGATTTTCCGGAAGCCATCCTGAACTCTTCTTTTGACTGGAATGGCAAAAGAAGCCCGTATATGGTAGCAACGGAAAATGATTCCATGAATGGGGTTTCCATGCTGTTTAATTATTTACTGACCAATACCGCGCAGATATTTGCAGATGTGCGTACTTACTGGAGCCCCGATGCCGTGAAACGCGTTTCGGGATGGGCTCCTGACGGAGTGGCGAAAAACGGTTTTATACATCTCATTAATTCCGGATCGGCTACTTTGGATGGAACCGGAAAGCAAAGAAAGGATGGTAAACCTGCCATGAAGCCCTTTTGGGATATTGATGAAAAGGAAGTGGAAGCCTGCCTGCAGGCAACAACCTGGTACCCGGCAAACAGGGATTACTTCAGGGGCGGTGGCTATTCTTCTAAATTTGTTACGGAAGGAGAAATGCCGGTTACCATGTGCAGGTTAAATATGGTAAAAGGGTTAGGGCCGGTACTGCAGATAGCAGAAGGATGGACAATTGATTTGCCCGGTGAAGTGCACCGCATACTGGACGAGCGGACAGACAAGACCTGGCCGACTACATGGTTTGTACCGCGCACTTCAGCTAACAGTACTGCATTCAGCAGTGTGTACAATGTAATGGCCAACTGGGGGTCAAATCATGGTGCTATCAGCTATGGCCATATCGGGTCCGACCTGATCACTCTGGCAGCGATGTTGCGGATACCGGTGAACATGCATAACGTAAGCAGTGAAAATATTTTCCGTCCCTCGGCATGGGCTGGCTTTGGCATGAACCCCGAAGGCTCCGATTACCGGGCCTGTACTACCTATGGACCGCTTTATTAATAATAATTTAACTGCGTAATGGAAAAGACAAGAACATCCCTTTTTATCAAAGACGGCGTAAATTATGTTCGTCCGTTTGCTGCAATCAGCGCCCTGTTTTTTCTCTGGGGAATAGCCCATGGCATGCTCGATACGCTGGATAAGAACTTCCAGGATATGCTTCATTTAAAAAAATGGCAATCGAGCTTTATCCAGTTTTCACTATATGGAGCCTACTTCGCCATGGCTGTGCCTGCAGGATTATATATCAAAAAGCACGGGTATAAAAGAGGCATTGTATTCGGACTTATACTTTTCGCTTCCGGGGCTTTACTGGCGGCAGCTACGGCCCCGCTGGAATCTTTTATATTGTTTTTACTTTGCCTGTGGGTCATCGGAGCCGGCCTTACTACGCTGGAAACCGCCGCCAATCCCTACACTACCAAACTGGGTCCCCCCGAAGGTGCAGAGCGGAGGATCAACTTCTCCCAGTCTTTTAACGGGCTTGCCTGGGTTATCGGGCCCCTGATCGCTCTGTATGTATATGGCAATCAGAGCCATGTTGAGGGCGAGAAAATGATCTCCATTGTATTACCCTTTGCTATAATTGGCCTGGTGGTTTTATCCGTGGCATTTGTGTTTATGCGCCTGAAACTGCCGGAGATAACGGAAGAAGATGAAATTGCTGCTCATGGGAATGTGGCAGTGGTTGATGCCGCTGAAGAGATATCGGATATTACCGATCCAAGGTATATATCAAAAAAGCCGCTATGGCAAAATCGTCATTTTGTTTTGGGCTTCATTGCGCAGGCTTGTTATGTAGCTGCACAAACCGGCGTTTTCAGCTATCTGATCAATTTTGTTACCGATCATGATATGCACCCGCGGTTTGATGTACAATATGCACCTTATTTCCTGTCGCTCGGTTTTTTGCTCTTTATGCTGGGACGTATTTCGGGTAGTGCCCTGATGAAGTATATTAAGCCCACCAGGATACTGGCCACTTATTCATTAGGGATCTGCATTTTGTTGCCGGTAGTGGCCGCGGAGTTTGGATGGACTTCCCTGATAGCGCTTTATCTGGTTTTCTTCTTCATGTCTATTATGTTCCCTACCATTTTTGCTTTGTCTATTAAGTCGCTGGGAAAAAATACAAAGCAGGGAGCTTCTTTTTTGGTGATGGCAGTGGCAGGCGGAGCAGTATTTCCACCCATTATGGGGGCAGTTGCTGATACTTATGGTATGGCGGTAGGTTTCCTTACACCGATCCCGTTGTTTTTGTTTATTCTTTACTATGCGGTTCGGGGTCATAAAATAATAGGATAATAAACAGGCATCAGAGCTTTTTAAAAATATAAGAACAATGACTATCCGCTATGTTATAGGAGTTGATTATGGTACCGACTCCGTGCGTGCTATAATCGTTGACGCTGGCAGTGGCAGTGAAGTTGCCTCGTCTGTGTTCTCCTTTCCGCGTTGGGGCACAGGATTATATTGCGATGCTGCTAAAAATCAGTTCCGGCAGCATCCTCTGGATTATATTGAAGGGCTTGAGGCTGTTATCAAAGGATGCTTACAGCAGGTTAAGCCGGAAGTTGCTGAACATATTTATGGTATCTCTATCGCTACAACAGGATCCACGCCTGTTGCTGTAGACCAAAAAGGTATACCCCTGGCACTTTTAGATGAATTCAGCGACAATCCCAATGCTATGTTTGTGCTTTGGAAGGATCATACTTCCATATCTGAGGCCGCCGAGATCAATGCCGCGGCAAAAAGGGAAGGTACCGATTACCTGAAATATGTTGGTGGTGTGTATTCATCGGAATGGTATTGGGCCAAATTGTTGCATGTGCTTCGGCTGGATGAGGAAGTAAGGAAGGCATGCTATACCTGGGTAGAGCACAGCGATTGGATGCCCTTCCTGCTTACGGGCGGGAAAGATGCCGCGGAGGTAAAGAGGAATGTTTGTGCTGCAGGGCACAAAGCCCTGTGGTCGGATGGATTTAACGGGTTGCCGCCGGTTCATTTTTTTGAATCTGTAGATCCTTTGCTCGCACCTTTTGCCCAACGGTTCGGCCATGCGGTGTATGCTGCAGACCGGCCTGCCGGTCAATTATCTGCCGAATGGGCTGAGCGCTTAGGACTTTCCCCTGCGGTAGTGGTTGGTATTGGTGCAATTGACGCCCATATGGGAGCTGTTGGTGGGGTAATACAACCCTACTATATGAGCAAAGTGATCGGTACTTCCACCTGCGATATGATTGTAGTTCCGAAGCAGGAAATGAAAGATGTTTTTGTGGAAGGAATTTGCGGGCAGGTCGACGATTCCATACTGCCCGGAATGGTAGGGCTGGAAGCCGGGCAGTCGGCCTTTGGCGACATCTATTCATGGTTCAGGGAGCTGCTTTTATGGCCGTTGAAAACGCTACAGGCAGAACACCGGGAGGTTATTAGTAAGTTGGAAGCCACCTTGTTGGAGGAATTGGGCAAACAGGCTTCAGCTTTGCCTTTTGAGCCTGATTCGGAGTTTGCTTTGGACTGGTTTAATGGGAGACGCACACCTGATGCAAATCCTAATCTGAAAGGACTAATAGGAGGACTTACGCTCGGCTCCGATCCGCCGAGAATATACCGTGCATTGGTAGAATCAACATGCTTTGGAGCCCGGGCTATAGTAGACAGCATCGAAAAGCAGGGAATTAAGATCCGCGGCATACAGGCAATAGGAGGCATTGCCACAAAATCGGAATTTGTCATCCAGGTTTTGGCAGATGTGCTCAACCGGCCTGTGCAGGTATCGGCTATAGAGCAAACAGTGGCGTTGGGTGCAGCCATGTTCGCTGCTGTAGTGAGCAATATACATCCCGATCTTGCTCATGCCGGCAAAGTAATGGGGAGAGGCGATGGCAGGGTGGTAATGCCCCGCCCACAGCATGTAAAATATTTTGACGAACGATTTGAACAGTATATGCGGTATGGAAAAATACAGGGTTAAAACTGCAGTTTGTTACCCAAGAAAAGCTATGCCATGGAAATGTTTAAAACAAGTGTATGTAATAGATTAGACAGGGATGCCTTTTGTACTTTGTACAGGGAGTATCAGCAGGTTTTATTCAAAAAATTGCTGGCGCTTCTCGACTCCAGGGAAGCAGTGAAAGACATTGTTCAGGAGGTGTTTCTGAAGATCTGGCTCCGGCGTAAACAGATAAGAATGGATGCCTCTTTAAAGGCCTATATGTTCAGGATAGGTCATAACATGATCATGGACCATTACAGGAGCCTTGGCAGAAAGCAACAGTTTGCCTTCATATTTTTTTCAGACGCCCAGGCAGATGAAGATAAAATGTTTCTTGAAGATAAGCTGTCTAAGTTAGAGATCATTATAGATAAGCTTCCGCCAAAAAGAAAAAGGATTTTTGAGCTCTGTAAGTTTGAACAAAAAAGTTATGAGGAGGTTAGTGAGATCTTAAATGTATCGCCTTCTACTATAAGTGATCATATCGTTAAAGCCAACCAGTTCATAAAAACGGAACTGGTTAAGCAGGTTTATTCGGCTTAGCAGCGTAAGTAAAGGATGGCAAAATGCGTAAAAAAACTTCACTTAAAGATATTGCCGAGGCTGTTGGCGTTTCTACAGCTCTGGTTTCCTACGTCCTGAACAACAGGGAAAGGGAAGCAAGAGTAAATGCGGATACTGCCAGGGAGATCAGGGAAGCTGCAAAAAGAATGAGCTACCACCCCAACCAGGTGGCTAAAAGCCTGAAGAGCGGTAAGTCCCTGGCGATCGGTGTTATGGTGGCTGATATTTCCAATCCATTTTTCGGCTATTTGGCACGGACCATTGAAGATGAATCCAAGAAAAAAGGGTACACCGTGATCTTTGGGAGTTCGGATGAAAGCATGAAAAAATCGCAGCGTTTGATGGAAACATTGATCAACCGGCAGATTGATGGATTTATTATAGCACCGGCAGAAGGAACCGAACCGCAATTGGAATATCTGGAAAAAGCCAATATTCCTTTTGTGCTGATAGACCGTTATTTTAAAAACCTGGAAACAAGCTATGTGGTGATAGATAATTTTAAAGCCACCTACCAGGCTACGGAGAAACTGCTGGAGAACGGAAAAGAAAAGATTGCTTTTGTGTGCTATAAAAATAAGTTACAGCACACGAAAGAAAGGTACCGGGGTTATATACAGGCCCTGAAAGACCACGGAAGGTCTGATGTGAAGAAACTGATCTGCGAGGTTGAGTTTAATAATCCCTCTTATTTCAGGAGTAAATTCGAAAGCCTGCTGAATTCACCTGCTACAGTGGATGCCGTATTGTTTTCCACCAATACACTGTCCATCATGGGATTAAAAGTAGTGATCGATATGGGCATTCGTGTGCCTGAGGACCTTGCTGTGTTTTGTTTCGATCAGAGTGAATCGTACGATTTGTTTTATTGCCCCATCAGCTATGTTCATCAGCCTTTGGAAGAAATTGGACAAAGAGCGGTTCAGATATTGTTCGACAGGATGTCGAACAAGCAAAACACTTATCAGCAGGTCATATTAAATGCAGAGCTTGTGATAAGAAAGTCGTGTGGGATCTGAGTGGATAAAGACAGGAATAGTTTTTTATGTTATAGGATGAGTTATTGATAAAAGCCAATCATTTTAATCACATAAAAATGTAAAGAATGAATAAAACATTCTCGATTCTGACGATCGCAATTTTCATGCTGATCCCGTCAGCACAACTTTTCTCCCGGCAAATATGGCAGATCCGTGATTACTCCTCTGAAAGAATATCGAGCTATGATAGAACAGGGGCAAATGATGATGGCAACTGGAAAAATAAGATCAAGCCCGGCGACACACGCACCATTGGCGAGGTAACAGGACCGGGCATTATAAAGCACATATGGATAACTATTGCCAGCAATGAGCCGCATCATCTTAAAAAGATCGTTCTTCGTATGTACTGGGATGGTGAAAAGACGCCCAGCGTGGAAGCGCCTGTAGGTGATTTTTTTGGATTGGGATTAGGTAAATATTTTTTGTATGAATCAAAATTTCTTTCTGTTGGTTCCCAAAGGGCATTGAATTCCTCATTTGAAATGCCTTTTAAGAAGTCTGCAAAAATAACGGTCACCAATGAAGGCGAACAGGCAATAGATGCTTTTTACTATAATATTGATTGGGAAAAACATAAATCGTTTCCTGAAAATGTAGCCTATTTCCATGCCCAGTACCGACAGGCAACGCCAACAAAGGGATGGACCAGCAACTGGAAATACAATGGAGACCCGGAGATCAACAATAAGGAAAATGTAGGCGGGGAAGGTAATTATGTGATCCTGGAGGCAGAAGGGAAAGGTCATTTTGTAGGGGTTACTCATAGCATTATTCAAAACCAGGGAGACTGGTGGGGAGAAGGCGATGAGATGATTTTTATTGACGGATCCAAAAAGCCGCAGATCCATGGAACCGGCGCCGAAGATTATTATTTAGGAGCATGGTGCTATGGCGGATGTGGTATCAGCCCGTTTGGTCATGCCCAGCCCACTTTTGCGTATAGTGAATATGGTAATCCGCAAAACGGCGGCGACGACCGTGGCGCACAATGGACGGTTTACCGGTATCATTCAGAATCGCCTGTTGTTTTCAATAAGTCCATTAAAATGACGATTGAACATGGGCATGCCAACCACCGGTCTGATAATTATTATACCGTGGCTTACTGGTACCAGTTAGAGCCGCACGCACCATTCCCGGTTTTGCCTCCTGTTAAGGAAAGAATACCTGCGTTGGTGAATACCGAAGGTCCAACGATAGGCAAATAAAACATATAAGAGATGAAACCTTATACTCTATTCGCACTAAGCATGGCTTTGTTACTCTCCGGTGCAGCAAAGGCACAGGATTGGAAAGCGCTCGCTCCTCCGGAAGTGGGGAAAGTGTGGGTGCAGCCTGCACAGGGCGAACCGGCCCAGCCGGTTTGGGGACACGTCCGGGGAATAAGGGTGGGATTATCGCCGATGCCGGGGCCGCGGGGGCTTCTGCGGATATACACACCTTACCTGGGTCACAAAACAGGGGAGGTCATGAATTTTATTGCCTTTGAGCCTATTGTAAAAGACGATGATAAAAGAGGCTTTTCCGAACTGGAAATGAGCAGCCTGGATAGCAAAAGAGGAAAAAGGTTCTGGAGCGCCAATGATTCATTAAGCGTTGCGCCGCTTCCGGAAAACCTTCCGGCAGCCGGAATTGTTGAAACAATAGAGGGAACAGAGGTATTGACCGTATTTGTATTTTCAGAAAAATTTGAGAATAGCGCCAGCGTGTATACGCGGCTCCGGTTTTATGAAAACAAGCCTTACGAGGTTGAAATTACCACCTATGCAGCCGCAGGTTCCGGGGTGCTTGATTATTTCATTGTTACTGCTACTATGGGGAATTATGCCAGGTTAAGAACGCTTTTTTTACGGTCAGGAACAACTTCCTCTGGCCGACTGTGGCCCGGTTATACCGGTGATGCTTTTACGACTCACGCTCATTTTCCGGTACGGGATCTCATTACGAATAAAAAGGGAGAGGTTTATTTTATTGCTGCTCCTGATGAGAAGAGCCCTGCGAAGGCTGTATATGCAAACGATACCAGGGATCATTGGAAGTATTATGGAAAAACGGCCACGCAGTATTGGTATACCCGTAATGGCGATGAGCACCTGGAAGGACTGGTGAATGGACGGTATACCTATTGGGCAAGCCAATCACCCATTCCCGGCGGGGTAGCTTTTGAAAATTTTGAATTTAAGGTGCCTTTTAAGCAGGGAACGGCTTTCATTTTTGGAATAAGCCCCTTAAGCCCTGAAGCATTTATGAATGCGCTGAAAGAGTGAGGTGACGGAAAGCCGTGGAAAAAGAGTTAAAATTTTTCCGGAGAGCAGGGGATTTAAAGGTTTTGAACGTATTGTATGGAAGAAACTGCCGGTAATATTTACTTATTACTATTAAACAGTGTTTGAGCCCCTCAATGCTTAAACGTTTAAACAAAAAATGAAAAGCAGACACTTAAGGACACAGATTCATAAATTTTATAACTCTAATTGCATGAAGAAAATTATTAATACCAAATGCAGAATGATTTTAACCTGCTTTGTACTATGTCAGGTTTTTTGTTTGTATGCTGCGGGTAGCCCCGGCGGGCTGTATCAGGACAAAATGGTACGGGGAACTGTCACGGAAAAAGAGTCGGGCGCACCTTTATCGGGTGTAAATATCCTGGTGAAGGGAACCGGTGTGGGAACGGTTACCAATAGTACCGGCAATTTCGAGATCAACGTTCCTTCCGACAATGCCGTGCTCGTGTTTACCTATACCGGAAAGAAGAAAGAAGAACGGGCTGTAAAAGGGCTATCGGTGATAGATGTGGCCATGGAAAATGATGAAACCATGCTTCAGGAAGTGTATATAGGGTATATGGTACAGAGAAAAAAGGATCTTACGGGTGCTATCGCCATGGCAACGAGCAGCGATATAGAAAAGAATCCTTCTGCCAATGTGATGAAATCATTGCAGGGGAAGCTGGCCGGTGTGCACATTACAACAAACGGTGGGAACCCGGCCGAAAACGTGAATGTGCAGATCAGGGGGCTTTCCTCCCTGTCGGGGAGTGTAAGGCCGCTGATTGTTTTGGATGGGATGCCCACTGAAAATCTGAATCTCCGGGATATCAACGCAGGTGATATTGAATCTATCCAGGTATTGAAAGACGCCGCATCAGCCAGTATTTACGGGGCAAGAGCTTCCGGGGGCGTGATGCTGATCCAAACTAAAAAAGCAAAAGCCGGACAAACAAAAGTTGAATATTCGGGTAGTGTATCCTCCAGCAGGGTGACCCAGAAACCCACGCTCATGAATGCGGAGCAATACGGTGAGGCTATGTTCAGGGCTTATGCATATGATGAGCAGGCTTACGGCATTCCTATGTCGTTGCCCGGTACCTATGATTTTACCTGGCACAGGGATGCCGACGGAAAGGCTGTATTGGATGCGGTGAAACCTGCCGAATGGCTCAATGCCGCACATACGGTAAAAAGTGCTGATACCGACTGGCTGGATGAGATCCTTCAGCCGGCAACTATGACGGAGCACCAGGTAACGGTTTCCAAAGGCACGGATAAATCAAAGAGTCTCTTCTCGCTGGGCTATTATGATAATGAAGGAACACAGATCCATACCTTTTTCAGGAAATATTCCCTGCGGGCCAACACCGAATACAGCCTCATCAATAACCGCCTGAAGGTAGGTGAGAATATAGCCGTATCCTATCTGCAATACAGGGATGCCAATGAACTGCGCTGGGCATTGATCAACCCCCCGGCAGTGCCTGTTTATGATGTAAATGGCGGATGGGCCGGAGCCGCAGGCTTTGACGACTTCAGTAACCCGGTCCGTATTCTTACCGATAATAAAGACAACATTAACCATTTCGTTAAAATAATCGGGAATGTCTTTGCGGATCTCAATATCTGGAAAGGTATTTCCGCCCGTACGCAGTTCGGGATCGATTATGGAAATGCCTACAACCGGGTGCTTGAGAAAGAATGGTCTGAAACCGGGGGACGGAACAGCAATGGAGAAAATTATGTAGGCAGCTATCAGTCTCATTCTTTAAGCTATGTATGGACCAATACCTTGTCATATAATCTGAATAAAGGGAAGCATAGCGTTGATGCTGTAGGCGGTATCGAATTTACCCGCTATGTGCAGGAAGGCTTTTCAGCAAGAAGAGAGGGCGTATATCTCGAAGACCGCGATTTTGCACACCTGGGTGTAACAACGGGGCAAAAATATTCAGTAGGAAGCTCAGCAGATGAATACGTCTATTTCTCCTTATTTGGTAAAGCCAATTATGCGTATGATCAAAAGTACCTGCTCTCTGCCACTTTGCGGAGAGACGGGTCGTCGCTCTTCGGTGTAAATCACCGGTATGCGATTTTCCCCGCATTCTCTGCAGGGTGGAGGATCAGCCAGGAAGATTTTATGCAGAATATTAATTTCCTTTCTGACCTTAAAATAAGGGGGAGCTGGGGTGCCAACGGCAGTGTACAGGGCTTGCCCCGCGGCTACACTTCCACTCCGTTTACCACGGATTATTTTGGCACCTCTTATCCTATAGCAGGAAATGAAACCGGGCAGCTCTACTCCGGTTACAGGAGAACCTGGCTGGGCAACCCCGATCTTAAATGGGAAACCACAACACAAACGGATATAGGCGTGGATTTCAGTTTTCTCAATTACCAGATAAATGGATCTGTAGATTATTATTTTAAAAAGACCAAAGACATACTGGTTCAAACGCCTTACATCGCAGCCATGGGTGAAGGCGGTGAGCCCTGGATCAATGGCGCTGACATGAATAACAGGGGGATCGAATTTGAAATAGGCTATAAAAATGACCCGAAAAATGCCTTCCGGTATTCCATTTCAGCTAATATAGGTACCTATAAAACCAAAATAATCAGCATACCGCAAAATGTGATCAACAAATACCCTGGAAATGGTACGGATGATAACGTGATCGGAAAAACGCCCAATATTTTGTATGGATTAGTGGCTGACGGTATTTTCAAAACCCAGGATGAAGTGGATAAGCATGCTGCCCAAACGGGTAAAGCCATCGGTCGTATCCGTTATAAAGACCTGGATGGAAATGGCACCGTACAGGAGCTGAACGACAGGGCTTATGTAGGGGTTCTGGACCCTGATTTCTTTGGTGGAATTACATTTGACTTCAGCTATCGCAATTTCGACCTGAATTTATTTTTCCAGGGCGTGTTTGGTAACAAAGTTTCCAATACCTGGAAATATGAGTCCGATCTGTGGAATATTAGTGTTCCGGCCCAGAAAAATCATCCTGACCGGATCCTGGGTGCCTGGTATTTCGACAACCAGGATTCTGATATTCCTGCCATATCCAACTCCAACCAGAATGCGGAGATTCGTTTTTCCAGCTATTTTGTAGAGAACGGATCTTACCTGAAGCTGAGAAACATAGAGCTGGGCTACACCCTTCCGAAAGCACTGTCGGACAGGGCCAGGATGCAGCACTTAAGGGTATATGTATCGGCAAGAAATGTGATGACGATGAAAAAGAGCTGGGGTAAAGACAGGTTTACCAGCTTCGATCCCGAGATGCCCAACTATGGTTACCTCACTCCTTCTTTTTACACCCTTGGTCTTAATGTTACATTCTAAATTATTTTACCATGAATAAGTTTAAATTTTTCTTTTTTTCCGTGCTCTTCCTGTTTGTAGCGGCGGGTTGCGACAGGTATCTTGATGTTGCGCCCAAGCAGGTGCTGGATGAAACGCTTCTGGATAAACCCGGCGATATGGAAGGCTTTGTTACCGCAGCCTATGCCAGGATAACAGATATACCGTCCTGGGATTCTCCCTTCGCTCCCTGGTGGTCGGGGTCTTTGCGTTCCGACGATTCCTACAAAGGTGGTGGCGGAACATGGGATGGCGACGGGTGGCACAATATGGAGACTTTCGTTGGTCTTAACCCGAACGGATGGCCGCTGGATTATCCCTGGTATGTGTCGTACCAGATCATTCAACGATGCAATACGGCTATACAAAAGCTGCAAAAAATCAACGAGGCAGACTTTCCGCTTAAAAATGTTCGCATTGGTGAAGTGAAATTTATACGCGGCTTTGTTCATTTCAGGTTGAAAGAGTTCTTTAAGTATATCCCTTATATCGATGAAAATGTGGTGGGTGCTACCGCCGAGTTTGAGGCGGTGGCTAACCGGGATAAGAGCCAGCCCAATGACCAGTATTTGTGGGAAAAAATACTGAGCGATTTTAAAGATGCAGAAAGCCTTTTGCCGGACATTCAGCCTGAAAAGGGAAGGGTTGACAAAAATGCAGCAACCGCGATGGCAGCCAGAACGCTCATGTTCATGGCCTATGAGCAGGACGACAGGAACCAGGTGGTAAATGTTAACAAGCAACGATTAACGGAGGCATTGGATTACCTGAACAAGCTGACTGCCCAGGAAGGCGGAAAGGTTGCGTTGCAGGACGACTTCTCTGATAACTTTGAAGTGGCATTTGATAACAAGACCAAAGAATCCATCTGGGAAATACAGTATTCAATTGATGATGGCAGTTTTACAGGGGGCAAAATAAACAGGTCGGAAGGATTGAATCATCCGTTTGGCTGGGGAGGCTTTATTTGCTGTGGCTTCCATCACATCAGCTATTCAATGGGCAACGCATTTAAAACCGGGCCCGATGGCTTACCTATGTTTGACACCTACAATAATACCAGCTATGCCGACGGCGCCGGTGCGTTTTTTAATGACAACACATTCGACCCGCGGTTCAGTCATACGATAGCTGCTCCCGGGCTTCCCTGGAAATATGATCCCGATCTGCTATTTGAAGCAGGAGGGGTTCGTAATGCCGCCGAATATGGCTACTTTAAGTCTGTTAAAGAGCTTCCCCGCCCGGATTGCGGGTGTTTATTGTACGACGGGTGGCAGTTTAACTCGATGAACAAGCGGATGATCAGGTATGATGAGGTTTTATTGTGGAAGGCGGAAGTGCTGATCCAGTTAGACCGGCATAATGAGTCGTTGGAGTTGATCAACAAGGTTCGTGAAAGAGCGGCGAACAGCACCGGTCGTTTGGTGAAAAAAGATGGCTCCCCCGTACTGAATTTTCATATTGAAACCTACAAGCCGGGCGTTAACTGTACCTGGGATAAGGACTTTGCGTGGAAAGCCATGCAGTGGGAAAATCGTCTTGAAATGGCAGGAGAAGGACGTCGCTTCTTTGATCTCCAACGTTGGGGAATCTTAGAGAAAACGATGAACGATTATTTTGCCATTGAAAAAAACAGGTTTTCTTGGATGAGTGTGGCTAAGTTTACCGCCGGACGCGATGAATTTTTTCCCATACCGCAGCCACAGATCAATTGGGCTAAGGGCAATTATACGCAAAACGTGGGGTATTAGTGATAAGAATGAGGGCTATACAACCCCGATACATCAGGATACACGCTGTTCCCGCGGCTTTTATCTGCCTGGTATGCTTGTTTATTTCCTGTAAAAAAGACAAGGATAATAAGGTTTTTGTACCAACAGACGAGATCGCGGCATCTGAAACAAATTTGATCCCGGACAAAAATACAAAGACGGTATCTGTTGTTTTAAGCTTCAAAAATATAGATGCTATAAATTATATCTCGGTTATAAAAAGCGGCGGGAACAGCTATTCGGAAAAAATAAGCCGCCAGGAATTGTCGTCGTCCTATGCGTTCAGCTATCTTGTTCAGGCTTCAGATCCCGAATCTTTCAGGCTGGTGCTGAGAGCCTATTACAAAGATGGAAATGCATCGAACGAGCTTACTTTGACCATTGATAACCGCTGGGGGTTTTTTATACGCGATGTGCGGCGCATAGCCCGTGTTACCGGGAAGCCGATTGGAACCGAAACCTTTCCTAATCCAAACAATACGGCACGAACCTGGAATGTGGGAGGCACGGATCTGGGAATAGTGTGGGAAATAGAACCCCAACAATACGGCATATTTTTCGGCGATACTTTCGGGCAGGATTTTGTACCGAATGCTGCTAACCCCGGGCCCAACGGTAGCAGCTGGCGCTCTAATGTGCTTGCTTTTTCAACAGATAACGAACTGGAAGACGGGCTTACCTTCAGTAGTATGGCCACCGATAATTACGGGGATGCCCGGGAAATTATTTATGGAGGAAAAGACCAGTCGGGCAATGGCAATTTAACCTCTATTCCCTCGGCGGCTATTCGTGCCAACGGAGCCGACTATGTGCACTATTTCAATATAAAAAACTGGACCGGGTGGATCACTAATTATTCCGGGTTATACAAATCCATTGATAATGGACAAACATGGGCAGTCTGTGACAATGTGAAATTCTCTTCAGGCAGCAATTTCGGCATGGCCGGCTACTTCAGGAAAGAGGGCTACGTATATATGATAGGCACCCGTGCGGGGCGCGACTATCCTGCCTGTTTGGCCCGCTTCAAAGAAGCCGATATTGAAAACCAGGACAAATATGAATACTGGAACGGCACCGCCGGGCAATGGATAGCCGGTGATGAAAGCAAGGCTACCACTATCATCAGTGAGAAGGTGGGCGAGCTGTCCTTTATTTATAATACGAAGCATAAAAAATGGATCATTGCCTACTTCAATGCCGACCGCTACAATATAACCATGCGAACAGCAGAGGATATTACCGGGCCCTGGAGTGCTCCCTACGAGTTGGCCTCCGGTAAGGAGTATGCCCAATTGTACGGGTCTTATTTCCATCCCTTATCGACAGCCGGAGATGAGCTGTATTTCCTGATGTCGATGTGGATGCCTTACAATGTTTTTCTGATGAAGGCGGAATTGGCCGATATGGGCGAATTTTAGCGCACAAATAATATGGGAATGAGCAGGATTTTATCAAGGCTGTCCGTTATTACAATAATGTTGTTTTCCGCGCTTTTGTCAGGAGTGAAAGCTCATGCTCAGGAAAAAATGAGGGTCGAAAAAGAGCCTCTCCCGTTAAGGCTGAAAAAAGTCATAGATCGCATTGAATACGATGCTTTGGGAAATGGAGCCGCTAAACTTCAGATAAAAAAAATTGACAGGCACACCGCCTATATAAAAATTACTTTCACGCTTAACGAAACTACCCGGCAGGATGACTGGCAGGTTAATATCCGTCCGGCTTTTATGCCCTCTTTTAATTGGGCGCCACACCTTACCCCTGCACCCGGTAATATTATAGCCCAGCATGTATTCCGGGCACCTACACTTATTGTTTCAGACGCACAACAGATGTTGGTTGTGATCCCGGATCCTGATCTGATTAACAAAAAACCTTCTGTAAGGTGGTATATGGATATGGATGCGCCCAACAATATGCTTACGCTGGGAATGAGCAACAGCCGCGTGTCCGACCATGTGATTTTCGAAAAAGCGGCGGGCGGAGTTTACCCTGCCGGTACAGTTGAGTTTGGGTTCTATATAATGGCCTATAATGATAAGGCGTCTCTTGAGAACCCATTTCGTAAGCCCCTGGACTTTTTTTGGACGCGCTGGGGAGCGGATCTGTTTGCAAAAGGAAACCCCATTTCAGGGAATATGGAATCCTATGTTCAGCATACTTACCATTGGGCATTCGATTCCTGGTCAAAGCAGGTATGGCAGGAATTTGAGCTGGATGGGAAAGTGGTAGGTGCTCCAACTTTCATAGTGAATGTTACCCAAAGTCCCAACTATCCCGGAAAAGTAGATGAGCGGGAGTTCCGGTCTGTGTGGAACCAGGCCTGGTTCAGTTCCCTGCGGTCGGCCAGCGGGTTGTACAGATACGGGCACAGAACGGGCGACCAGGAGCTTTTAAGAAAGGCTTCCCTTACAAAAGAGCTGGCCTTATCTTTCCCTAAAAAGCAGGGCTTTTTCTATGGACTGATCGGTACCGATATGGAAGCGGAAGAGATAGATGGAAAGCAATACAATAAGAGCAAAGGATGGGGTAGTCATTATTGGGGAAATTCCAATCGGAACCCCTATACATGGGATCCCCGCCGGTCTCCTTTCCATATTCTGGACATGAGCTGGACTGCTCTTTTGATGCT
The DNA here is from genome assembly GCA_964599035.1 of uncultured Terrimonas sp. GTDB lineage: Bacteria > Bacteroidota > Bacteroidia > Chitinophagales > Chitinophagaceae > Agriterribacter. The sequence goes on from CAZREP010000004.1 coordinate 28,807, forward strand.
TGACTGGTATGAGGAACTGGAGCAGGACACCCGGTTGCTTCATTATGCGGAAGATTATGCAAGATCATTGCTTGGGGTACAGTTTGAAAACGGGTTCTTTCCCGGCTGGCTTGACCTGGAAACATTAAAGCCGATGGAATACCTGAATGACGCCCCGGAAACTTCCCTCTCGGTGACCTTTCTGTTGAAGCTGTATCGCATCACTAAAAATGAAACCTATAAAAACGCGGCCCTCAAAGCAATGGATGCGGTAACGAAAGAGATCATTCCCGCTGGTCGCTGGGAAGATTTTGAAACCTACTGGTCATGCTCACGCATAGGTTCCAAAGACTGGGTAGGACAAAAAGTAGCGCGTAATAATATGTATAAGCAGAATAATTTTTCGATGTTTTGGACAGCGGGGGCTTTGCTGGAATGTTATCATGTTACGCGCGACAGAAGGTACCTCAGCTTAGGACAAAGAACACTGGATGAGATGCTAATGACACAGGCTTCATGGCAACCTTATTTTATCCCCGTAAGAGCGCTTGGCGGCTTCGGGGTGATGAATGCGGATGGCGAGTGGAATGATGCGCGGCAAAGCTTATTTGCAGAACTGATCATCCGGTATGGCCGAGAGCTTGGAAGGCGAGAGTATATGCAGCGTGGGCTTGCAGCTTTGAGGGCTTCTTTTGTAATGATGTACTGTCCTGAAAACCCCGATACGAAGGAGCAGTGGGAAAAAGCATGGCCTTTTTTCGGCAAAGAGGATTACGGGTTTATGATGGAAAATTACGGGCATGGCGGTGAAACCAATACAGAAGGATTAGGCATAGGAGAGTTTACCATTTATGACTGGGGCAACGGGGCAGCAGCAGAAGCGTATAACCGCTTAGTAGACCATTACGGATCAGGTTTTGTAAATGGGTCGGAGAAGGAAAGCAAAAAAAGAAACAAATAACAAGAACCAAACAAATTTCAAATCTGAAGACGGAACTCCGAATGTTCGGAGCGAAATCCGAAGGTAAGAGGTGAAAGGAGAAAGCGGTGGGGGGTGATGACTGCGTAATAAGCTGTGTTTAAAATGTAAATTGCAGTAAGCAGGTAAGTCGTTGGCACTTTTGGATAAATGGTCTGGTACAGGTCGGGAGACTTGCGCCGGTGATGGTTTCGCGTCTGTGCCCGTCATAGCAGCAGGTTATCCTGAACCCGGTTTGTATATTCTTAAAGACCTGCTCTACCTGCATGTCTAACTTCCGCGAGGGGGTAATGATAAGCGCTGTTATTGGTGCTGCAGTTACTTCTGATGCTGTCTCTGCTGTTTTAGGGAGGGCGTAAACACAATGAGGCGCTTGGCAAGGTAGAGCGCCTTGGGCAGTCCGAACACCGTAGTTCCCGACCCTATTATAATGGAGTCGTCATCTTTTGTTTCTTCCAGCACTTACGATCTTCTGCTTTTCTTCCGTATTTATAAATTCTTTTTCGTTGATCGGCTTCTTAACAGTATAAGCTTTTTTAATAGACCTCCCACTTTTTGTGCGGAACAGCAGGCTTTTTCTTCCAGAAGCTTTGGGTCTTTCTGTATGGTGACGCCCGAAACTTTCAACTGGTCGCTGAGCTCCTATATGTCGATCCTGCCATTTTTCTTTAGTTTCTGAAGAATGGTTTCATGTCTTTCTGTAATAGACATAGTCTGGAAATCAGCTTGTTACAGTTCAAAATCACATTTTTTATAAAAATTAAAGATATATAATAGAGCATTATTGTATTTAAATGTGTTTAATTAACTTTAAAATTATTAAAAAAGCTTTATTTTTTTATGGTGATTTCATTTTTACTCTTTATCTTGCATATAAACGGTTCGGTTGCCGGCCTGTTTTCATGGCTGCAGACTCGTGAACACGACGGCGACGCCACATGAATAAACCAAAAGATTGCATGAGTTGACAATTGAGCTAACTGCCTGACTGTAAATTATTGGTTTGATTGACCTTTCGGTCGCTGCTGAAATGGTGGGGGAAATTTGCTTAATCTTCTTTTGTTTATTGTTTAAATCGTTGTTGACTTATTAATAATCGAATTTTAATTATGTTATAATATGTTTAATTATTGTGTTTCATTAAAAAACATTTATAATGAGTCGCTCTACATTAAACAGGCGGAGCGGTTGTGTATATCCGCTACCCGGGAGAAAGCATCCACTGACCTACCCGCATTCTGCTTAATAAACTAAATAATAACTAAAACGATGCTGTTATGAAACAATGTTCATTCATTTTTTTATTCTTTCTCTCTCTGTTAAGTTATTGGTCTGTAGCACAGAGCGTTTCCGGTTTTGAAGTAAAAGGCCGTGTAACGGATGAGCAAGCGGAACCATTGCGGGGGGTAAGTGTAAGCCTGAAAAGCGGTACTGTCAACGTCGCGACTAATGAGAACGGGGAGTATTCCGTCCGGCTGCCCAATAGCAGCGGTATGCTGGTGTTTTCTTCTATTGGGATGAAGACCTTGGAAGTAAATATCGATGGAAGAAGTATCATTGATGTTACACTGGAAGTCGAATCACGCAATTTAGGAGAAGTAGTGGTGGTGGCTTATGGTACACAACGAAAAACAAATCTTACGGGTGCTGTGGCTACCATAGCTGCAACTGATTTGGCCATGAGACCCGTTGGTCAGCTTTCCTCGGCGTTGCAGGGTCTGGCTGCGGGGGTAACAATAAAGCAGCCATCGGGTAGGCCAGGTGCCGATGGTGGAGAAATAAGGATAAGGGGTATAGGAACGCTGAACGATGCCAACCCGCTTGTGATCATCGATGGTATCGAAGGTAACATGAACGAGCTTGATCCTTCTTTGATTGAGTCGGTTTCGGTATTGAAAGATGCCTCATCATCCTCGATTTATGGGTCAAGAGCCGCTAACGGCGTAATTCTGATTACCACAAAAAGGGCAGGTGTAGAAGGCTTACGCTTTAACTTTAGCTCTTATATAGGATTTCAGAAACCAACCGATCTTCTTAAAATTGTGAATGCACTGGATCACATGAATCTTATGAATCTGGCATACAACAATGTGGGTTCTACGGGGCCTTTTCCACAGGAGCTAATAGACAAATATGTTACAGAAGGAGCTTCTAACCGTGATTTATATCCCGATACAGACTGGCAGCGGTCGGTATTGAACAAATCAGGAATGATTCAAAACCAGTTCTTATCTTTTTCCGGCGGCGGACAAAAGGTAAGGTTTATGACATCATTAGGCTATTTCGATCAGAATGGACTTTACGAAACCTCTAAATTCAGAAGATACCTGATAAGGAATAATCTTGATCTGAAGTTTTCCGATAAACTGAACGTGCGGGTTGATGTTCAGGGTATTTTTTCCAAAACTACTGATGCGGGTGTAGGCGCTTCGGGAATTATGTTTTCCATCAGGCGTAATCCTGCTGTACAGCAGGGAGTATTCTCTAACGGTTTATGGGGTGAGGCGTTTAACGGAAATAACCCTATTGCCAGGAGCAGGTTTGAATCTGGTCATCGTATTACAAGAAACCCTACGGCGGTAGCTAATATTTCTGTTATTTATAAACCATTGAAGTGGTTGACCGCAGAGTTCAATGCTGCTCCGCGTTACGTAACATCGATAGGTGAAATATATGATAAAAGTGTTATTACCTATAAAGCTGATGGCTCACAGGCATTTGTAGTGCCGGCAAGAAGTAAGCTGACCAGAAGTAGTTCGCAGACATTCTTAAATAATTTCAGAGGAACACTGACATTTCAGAAAGAAATTCAGGACCACAATTTCAAGTTGTTAACGGGTGCATCGCGAGAAGACAGCTATACCGATGTATTCGGCGCTTCCCGTGAGGAGTTTCTGTTGCCTGATTATGCAGTACTTGACGCAGGTTCAAGTAGCTTTAAAGATAATTCAGGTACTGCTTATGAATGGGCGTTACAATCATTGTTTGGAAGGTTCAACTATGATTACAGGCAAAAATACCTGCTGGAAGTTAATGGCAGGTACGACGGTTCTTCACGGTTTGCCACAAATTATAAATATGGATTTTTCCCATCGGTTTCTGCAGGCTGGAGGATAACGCAGGAACCATTTATGGACAACTTACGATCTTCCCTCAATGAAGCAAAACTTCGTGTATCCTGGGGAAAACTTGGAAATCAGAATATCGGGAACTATCCTTTTACCTCTTCCATTTCACTCGGTGCATATCCTATGGGGGGAAGCATACTTAATACCGCCGAATTAACCACACTGGCTAATTCTACTATATCATGGGAATCGTCAGTAATGACCAACTTTGGTTTTGATGCAGTGTTGCTGTCAGACTTTACGATTTCGTTTGATTATTTTATAAAAAGAACTTACGATATACTCTATGATCTGGACATTCCTTTAACGATTGGACTTGGAAAGCCTTATCAGAATGCAGGTATAGTTGACAACAAAGGGTGGGAGCTTGTATTGGGTTACCGGAAAGCGTTGGGCGATTTTCGCTTTAATGTGAATGCCAATATATCAGATGTAAAAAATACTGTTATTGATCTGAAGGGCGTAAACAGAACCGGGCTTACGGTAAGCAGAGAAGGTTCATCCATAAACTCGTTTTACGGATACCAATCGCTGGGTTATTTTCAAACGGATCAGGAAGCCGCTTCAGGTGCTACTCAGTTTGGAGCACTTAAAGCAGGCGATCTGAAATATGAAGATTTAAATCATGATGGAATCATTAATGATAATGATGCGGTCATTATAGGTAGTACGATTCCACGGTTTACCTATGGTGTTAACCTGAATACAGCCTATAAAAATTTTGATCTTACCGTGTTCTTACAGGGTGTTGGAAAGGCAGATGGGTATATCAACAATGAAGGCATCATGCCTTTTTATCTTGGCGCCACAGTACAGGAAATGCATAAAGATTACTGGACACCGGATAATCCCAATGCAGCTTTTCCACGGCTGGCCTTTAATACCAGCAACAATATTGTGAATTCCAGTTTTTGGGTCCGGGACGCATCGTATCTGCGCCTCAAAAATATCCAAATAGGCTACAACCTTTCAAAGAGTATTACAAACAGAATCGGCATACGTGGACTGCGTATTTATGCCAATGCACAAAATCTGTTTACAATCGATAAATTCTGGGATGGCTATGATGTAGAAACTCCTGTTGGCAGGGGAGATGCTTACCCTCAGTTAAAGGTTTTCAACTTTGGTATTGATATAAATTTTTAAATAAAGAAAATTATGAAACAAAATATTTATACCGGAATGGGGTTGGGGATGATTGTTTTAATGTTGGCAATTACATCCTGCAATAAAGGGTATCTCGAAAAACAACCCCTCGATGGTCCTTCGGCAACCTCATTTTATTCAAATGAAAATGAATTAATGATGGGACTTGCCGGCTGTTATAGCAAGTTAAATTTTAACGGCGGTGGAACCGGTGTAGAGTCGGGCGGCCCCTGGCCCTTACTGCTGGAATGTGCATCAGACCTTTCATGGCAGCGCATAGCCAACGATTTGCAGTATGTTGGTATTGGCTCGCATGATGCCAACAATGGATTTATACTGGGTTTTTGGAAAAATTTTTATTCCGGTATAGCACACTGCAATTTTTTACTTGATAATATTGACAAGCTAGATGGCAAAGTGGCTGCTGCAAAACTGCAACAAACTTCTGCCGAGGCGAGGTTTATCCGTGCTGTCATGTATCATTATCTTATAGAACTGTTTGGCGATGTTCCATTAGTTACGCATACGCAAAAGCTGGAAGAAGCCCAGGTTCCCCGAACTCCCAAATCAGAAGTGGTTGCTTTTATTATAAAGGAACTCAATGAGGTGCTTCCTGATCTCCCTTTAAACCAGGATGTAATAAATAATGGCAGAGCTACCAAAGGAGCCGCATTGGGCTATCTGGCAAGAACGGCATTATACAACAGTCAATGGAGTGTAGCTGCTGATGCTGCAACGCAGGTAATGAATCTGAATAAATATGAACTGGAAAATCAGTACGGCAATTTATTCAAATATGCCGGGCGATCGAATAAAGAAGAGATACTTAGTCTTCAATACCTGCGGGGAATAGTAACACATACTACACCAAGAACACAGGGAATAAGACTGAACGGAGGAGTATGCACAATAGTTCCTTTTCAAAGTACTGTTGACGGATTCGATATGATTGATGGTCTTCCTATAGATGAATCACCCCTGTACAATGCGGCCAATCCATATGCCAATCGTGATCCCCGCATGGGGTATACAATTGCCGTACCGGGCACCATTGTATTTGGCTATCTCTTTCAGCCTCACCGTGACAGTTTGCAGACATGGAACTATAATACCAATCCTGCTACCCGTGTATCTAATACCGACGCAACAAATACTTATGCTACTTTTTCCGGATTAATGTGGCGTAAATACCTGGATGATGAAGATCAGAATTTTATCCGCGACTCTCAATTGCCGATAATACTGATGCGGTATGCTGAGATACTTCTCATTTATGCAGAAGCAAAAATTGAAGGCAATGATATTGATCAGTCAGTTTATGATGCTATTAATAAGGTAAGGCAGCGTTCATCTGTTAATATGCCGCTGATTACTATTGGTAAAACTCAGCAGCAGCTCAGAGAAATAGTAAGAAAAGAAAGACGTGTTGAGTTTGCAAATGAAGGACTTCGGTTATTCGATATCAGAAGATGGGGACTTGCCGAAAAATTCATGAACGGATCGTTTTATGGCAAACCACCCAAAGGGCTGCCTTCTTCTGCACCTCAAATTGATGCAGACGGTTATATAGACTATAGCCAGGTTAGTAATGTCAATGAAATGCGGCTAATAGAAATCAAGTCATTTAATAATGCCCGTGATTATTTATGGCCTATACCTGGTATAGAAGTGCTGACAAATTCGGCAATGATTCAAAACCCCGAGTTCTAATGAAATTTATTGAATTTAAATTTTAAGATCAGTACATGAAAATGTCCACTCGGTTTTTGACATCGGCTTTATTGATCATATTTTCAGCAACATGTGCTTTTTCACAGGAGCCTCCTGCAAAGCATGTAATTCTAATTACAATAGATGGCTTGCGCCCTGAATTTTATTTAGATGAAGCATGGGGAATGCCTAATTTGCGATATATGATGAAAAATGGCGTGGCAGCTAAAAGTGCGATACCGGTTTTTCCTTCGGTAACATATCCTAACCATACTACGCTGGTAACAGGGGTTGCCCCCGCATCACATGGTATCTATTTCAATGGGCCTTTTAATTCTAAAGGCAGGAATATATGGTACTGGTATTATGATTCAATAAAAGCCACTACGCTGTTTGATGCTATGCGACAAAGTAATAAAAAAACAGCATCCGTACTATGGCCGGTTACGGTAAATGCACCTATTGATTATAATATACCACCGATAATAAACCCGGAAACAAAAGACAGAACGATGGCTGTTCAATTTGTAAGACCGCTTTCGTTGTGGAAGGAAATTCAGGATAGTGCTACCGGTGTATTAAAACCCGAAGACTGGGACATTAACGGAGAGGAACTGCTGTGGGATCAGAATATCGGGAGGGCAGCTTCTTATATTATACAGGAATATAAGCCTGAGTTTCTGGCAATACATTTTGTTTTGTCTGATCACAACCAGCATGCGCATGGACGGGATAACTATCTGGCTAAAGCTGCTGTTTCTGGTATCGACAGAAGCCTTCGAAGTATCCTGGAAGCGCTGAAGCGTGCGGGTATTTCAGAAAATACATCGATTATTGTTACAGGAGATCATGGGTTCAAAGATGTTTACAGAAGGTTCAACCCAAATGTTTTATTACGGGATGCCCATATCTTAAAGGATGAGAACGATTGGAAAGCTGTGTTTTATACTTCGGGTGGTAGCTCTTTTTTGTATCTGAAAGACAAAACGGATAAACAAACTCTGAATACGGTGAAAAAACTGTTGAACGGGTTGCCCGATTCTGTGGGGCATTTTTTTCAGGTGATAGATAAAAAAAGGTTGGACAGCATTGGCTCAGACCCTTCTGCAGTACTTGCCTTAAGCGGTATGAAGGGAACAACCATGGGAAATGGATTTAACGGCGGCCTTATAGAAAGCCTGGGTACAACCAAAGGTCAGCATGGGTTTTTCCCGGATGACGATGAAATATTTACAGGCTTTGTTGGTTACGGTGCAGGGTTCAGGAAAGGTGTGATGGTAGATCGCCTTGAACTGACCGATGTAACGCCTATTATTGTAGCGCTTTCAGGAATAAAATTTCCTGAATCACAATTAAAGAAAGACAGGAAACTGATGAAGCAGCTGATGCTGAAAGTAAACGAATGACAAAGAAATACCGCCTGGGAGATCAGTTTATGAAGCCGGAAAGAAGACGCTGGTTCATTGTAGCAATTATATTTCTTGCTATCGTGTTCAATTATATGGACAGGCAGATCGTGTCGATACTTAAGCCTGTGCTGAAAGAGGAGTTCGATATGGACGATTCAGGCTATGCGATGGTAGTGAATATTTTTACTTTTTGCTATGCAATCATGTATCCTGTTTCTGGCTGGCTGGTTGATAAGATCGGTGTTAAAAGAGTAATGCTTTATGGTGTGCTTACATGGACAATTGCTTGTATAGGCGGCGGCTTGTCACGTACCATAGGACAATTTTCTTTTTTTCGCGGACTGCTGGGGCTTGCAGAGCCATCTAACTTTCCCGCGCAGGTGCGTGTCGTAACTGTATGGTTTCCCGATCGCCTAAGGGCAACGGTAAATAGCTTATGTGTTGCCGGTACATCCGTGGGTGCAATGATTGCACCTCCCCTTATTGCATGGCTAACCATTACGTACAACTGGCATGCTGCTTTTATTGTACCCGGTATAGTGGGGCTTATAATAGTAGCCCTATGGAAACTTATTTACAGGGACCCCCCCGCTGATATTTTAAAAGAAGCAACCAAAACAAATGTATCGGTTGGTTATGCTTTTAAATGGACACAGCTATGGAAAACAAGAAGTCTCTGGGGCATTTTACTGATTCGTTTTGTAAGCGACCCTGTGTGGTATTTCTGTTTGTTCTGGCTGCCGGGATATTTACAGGAAAGCTCAGGACTTACGCTTGCCCAGGTGGGTATGTTTGGATGGATACCTTTTTTATGTGCCGACCTGGGCGCTATCGGAATGTCTTATTGGTCTGATTCAATGGTACGAAAGGGACGTACGCCATTAAAGGCGCGCAAGGGAATGCTGACAACTTCTGCACTGGCAGCACCGTTATGCGTACTCATTCCATATGTAGCAAATGCCGGACTTACCATTTTATTATTCAGTGTTATTGCCCTTATGTGCCTTACCTGGGTGTTTAATACAGCGGTTGTAATGAGCGAAGTTTTTCCTGTAAAAAATGTTGCCAGCGTAGTGGGTATTGCCGGAGGCTTTGGGGCAGTAGGCGCTATCCTGTTCAACTATTTTGTCGGACGGCTTATAGGAACATTGGGATCAGATAAGGTTTTTCTGGTAATGGCATTCTTTCACCCGCTGGCAGTATTGATTTTATGGACGATGATAAGAAAGGAAAAACCACAACAGGATTATTAATTATTCATTATTTATAAATAAGTCAAATGGATATTCTTAAACAACATGAAGTACAGTGTGATGTGTTAATAGCCGGAGGAGGTCCTGCTGGTGTGCCCTGTGCTATTATTGCAGCAAGAAAAGGCCTTGAGGTAATTCTATGCCAGGACAGATCGGTTTTAGGAGGTAATGCATCAAGTGAGGTCAGGATGAATATTGTAGGCGCCGACAGCCTTGGTCACAGGGCTGAAGAAATGGCCACAGAAGCTCGTGAAACGGGCCTGATTGAAGAGATTAAACTGGAGACTTCCGTAAGAAATCCGCAGCGTTCTGCTACCATGGGCGATCTGATACTTTACGAGAAATGCCTGGAAGAAAAAAACCTTCAGCTTTTTCTCAATACCACGGTAACAGGTGTAGAAATGGAGAATGGCAGAATAGCGGCAGCCATAGCAGAGCGGCAAAGCACGGAAGATAAGTTTCGCATTAAAGCTAAAATCTTTATTGACTGTACCGGCGACGGCCGGATGGGTGCTGAGGCAGGAGCAAAATACCGCCGTGGACGCGAAGCTAAAAATGAGTTTAATGAATCATACGGGCTTGATGTGGCGGATAATAAATCGCTTGGATCTACTATATTGTTTACAGCAAGAAGGCATGACCGTCCTATGCCTTTTACGCCACCTAAATGGGCAAGAATATTTACCGAAAACGATTTAAAGCACAGACCGCATGCGCAGCCTGGAATTATCGATCGAGGGCTTGAGTACGGTTACTGGTGGCTTGAGTGGGGTGGCCAACTGGATACCATTAAAGATAATGAAGTGATCAAGCATGAATGCCTGGCTATTACATTGGGTATATGGGATCACCTGAAAAACGGTGGTGATCATGGAGCCGAAAACTGGGCATTGGACTGGTTTGGATTTTTACCCGGAAAAAGAGAAAGCAGAAGATTTATTGGATTGCATGTTTTGTCGCAGGAAGATATTTTGCAAAGCAAACCTTTTTACGACAGTATCGGGTACGGAGGATGGCCTATTGATACCCATCCTCCTGAAGGAGTGGATAAAATTGATGAAAAACCCTGCAACCTTCGCCCCGTTCCCAACTTATATGATATTCCGCTGCGCTCATTTATTTCTGAAAATATTTCTAACCTGCTTTTCGTTGGCCGCAATATGTCGGCAACGCATATCGCCTTTGCAAGTACAAGAGTAATGGCCACCTGCGCTGTTACAGGCCAGGGTGTAGCTACTGCTGTAGCTGTTGCATTGAAACATAATATCGATATGAAAGAGCTGGTGGAAAGAAAAGACCTGATTAAAGATATTCAGCAGCAACTGCTGAGAGATGACTGCTACCTGGTAGGCATTAAAAATGAAGACAGCAAGGACAAAGCATTAAAAGCAACTATTACTGCATCAAGTGAGCAGAAAAATGGCCCCGCGATAAATATTATCTCCGGTCAGAACCGCAGTGTTCACGGAAAAGACGGTGCCCCGGCCGATAGAAGCTTTCCGGGAAGCCACCGCTGGATGAGTGACCCCAAACAATCACTGCCGGCATGGATAGCGCTGAAATGGCCGTCACCTCAGCAGGTATCGGAAATACAACTCACATTCGATACCGGTTTGCACAGAATACTGACATTAAGCCAGTGCGATAATCATAGTCCTACCATGATCTGGGGCAAACCCCAACCCGAAACCGTACGTGATTATACTATTGAAGGGTTAATAAACGGTGAATGGCAAACCATTGTTCATGCAACAGGAAATTATATGCGGTTATGCCGGCATCAGTTAGAAAAGCCGGTCAGTGCTGAAGTCATCCGTGTAAATGTACTGGCAACTAACGGACTTGATCATGCCAGAATATTTGAAGTGCGTGTGTATTAAAATTCTTACAATGATTTACAAAATAATAATATCTTATTTTATCTGCTTGTTGGGGATACTATGCTGCATATCCTGCAATAATTCTAATCCTAACCCAAAAGGAAACCCGGATAATGATTTGCAAAGCGGCGAAATCATTGATTTTAGTCCGCTTGGCGAATCGCTAGAACTTGTTAAGGTGTATAGTAAAAATGCATTGTTGGTAAATCCTTACAGGGGAATGCAATCATTTGGATTTGATAGGGATGGTAATATTTATTATTCTCAGATTGCCGGATCGGGAAAAGATGTAAAAGGAAATGGAATGGGTAATGATCTGCTTTATATATCCAGAGGCAGGCCCGGAGAAAATGCCGATGAAGATTTTATGGCGCTGCAATATTTTGGGCATGGTGCCAACCTGGTTGTAGAAGATAGTAAGGAGGCCCCTTATATATGGGTGAGCAGCAATGCTTCAAAACATACTGCTGGTGATCGTTTAGAATCGGGGAATTACTGGAGTGAAAGATCTGTATCCAGAATAAAATATGAAAAAGGTAAAGTATATGAAGGATTCGGAGGAGAAACTTATTTTTTGAACAGAGGCGATTTTTACGTGCAGCTGGCAGCTATTGACGAAACTTCCCAATACATATGTTTTGTAGCCAGTACAAAAGACAGTATCGGACTCACGAGATACTTTTTCACCTTTAGGCTAAAAGATGTTAAAGCTGCACCGTTAAGAGATTTTGAATTTTCCGTAAGGGTAGGTGGCGAAACCAGGAATAAACCGGAAAGCGTAATTGTCAGGACAGTGCAAGGGCATGATCTCGCCAATGTTCAGCCCCTTGGCGCATTTAGTTTTCGATCTGGTAAAAACTGGCTTACCGATATTAGTGCCTATCCTAATCAGGGTATTGAAATCGACAAAAGAGGACGTATTTATTTTTATGAGGGGGTTTGTGCCAACGGAACGAGACCACAAGGTGCGTATCTGACTGCGTTTGATGTGAATGGTAATGTTTTAGGAAAACGCACGGCTATTAACGCCATTTCTGACACCAACAGTTTATTTGGAGCAGGGTTTACCGATAAGATAGGATGTATGGAAGCTGAAGGAATTAAGATAATTGGTGACAAATTGTTTTTAGGCTTTGCCGGTAAACTTGAAAGTGATGCTACGGGGAAAAGTTTAAAAGGGGCTACCATTTTTGAGTATTCATTAAAGAACCGGTAAAACCTTTGTCTTTAATTACGTTGACAAACAAATTCTGTCTGTATTAAAGCTTTTGCATAAGATATAGTTCAGTTTGACAGATGCCGGTTATGCAGTAGGTATTAATTTATTTGCCGTTTGTTCAGCAGTTTTTACGTTGTGGAAGTTTGTGAAAAAAGAAAGACATGTAAACAAAATCGCTTAATAATATTCTAACAACATTTATAAGCAATTAATTTAATTTATTAACAGCAGAAGACTATGAGTAAAGTACAGGAACATATGTTGTCGTGTGATATACTGGTAGCCGGAGGAGGACCTGCCGGTGTACCCTGTGCGATAGCAGCTGCCAGGAGCGGACAGCGTGTTATTCTTTGTCAGAACAGGTCTGTACTGGGCGGCAATGCATCGAGCGAGGTGCGTATGCATATTGTTGGAGCCGACAGCAACGGCACGAGAACCAGAGAGATGGCAACAGAAGCCAGGGAAACAGGGATTATTGAGGAAATCAGGCTGGAAACATCTTCCAGAAATCCGCAGCGATCCGCATCGATGCTTGATCTGGTTTTTTATGAAAAATGCCGTGCAGAGCCCAACCTTGATCTTTACCTGAATACAACGATAATTGGCGTGGAGGTCGGGAATGGCAAAATAACTGCTGCCATTGCAGAGAGGCAGAGCACAGAAGATCGTTTTCGTATCGAAGCAAAAATATTTATCGATTGTACCGGCGATGGTCGCCTGGGGTATGAGGCTGGAGCGCTTTTCAGAAAAGGCAGGGAGGCCAAAAAAGAATTCAACGAGTCCTTTGCTCAGGAAACGGCCGATGAAAAAACACTCGGCTCTACCATTTTATTTACAGCCCGGCGCCATGACAGGCCAATGCCGTTTGTAGCGCCACCCTGGGTTAGAAAGTTTTCAGAAGAAGATCTCAAACTAAGGCCCCACGCAGAACCGGGCCTCGATAAAGGACTTGAATACGGATACTGGTGGGCTGAATGGGGAGGGCAATTTGATACAATTAAGGACAATGAACTCATAAGAGATGAGCTGCTGGCCATTACCCTCGGTGTATGGGATCATATTAAAAACAGCGGTGACCATGGCGCCGAAAACTGGGCCCTTGAATGGTTTGGATTTTTACCCGGAAAAAGAGAAAGCAGAAGGTTTGTTGGACTTCATACCCTGTCGCAGGAAGATGTGCTTCAAAGCAGAAAATTTGAAGATGCCATTGCTTATGGAGGCTGGCCTATTGATACCCATCCGCCGGAAGGAGTGGATAAACCCGATGAAAAACCCTGCAATATGAGGCCGGTACCTTTCTTATACGATATACCACTCAGGTGCTTTGTTTCTGAAAATATTCCCAACCTTATGTTTGCCGGGCGCAACATGTCGGCTACACATATTGCCTTCGCCAGTACGAGGGTAATGGCTACCTGCGCTGTTACTGGGCAGGGTGTTGGTACTGCAGCTGCATATGCCGTAGCCAATAATCTGCTTCCGGCAGAATTGCTGAAACGAAAAGACCTTATTAATACAGTTCAGCAACAGTTGTTGAAAGATGACTGCTATCTGGTGGGAATAAAAAATGAAGACAGTAAAGACAAAGCATTAAAAGCAACTATTACTGCTTCAAGCCAACAGGAAAAAGGCAGGGCAGAAAATATTATCTCAGGACAGACAAGAAGTGTGCATGGTGAAGGCGGCGCGCCGCCTGACAGATGTTACCCAGGCAGCCATAGATGGATGAGCGATCCCGTCCAGAAGTTGCCTGCCTGGATTGAACTAACATGGCCTGAACCAATAGTTGTTTCTGAACTTCAGATCACATTCGATTCAGCACTGCACAGACTACTGACCTTAAGCCATTGCGATTCGTACAGCCCTTCAATGGTATGGGGCAGACCACAACCTGAAATTATTAGTGACTATACAATAGATGGACTTACAGAACAAGGGTGGAAACAAATGTTTGTAGTGTCCGGTAACTGGCAGCGCGTTCGCAGGCATAGTCAGGGCCAGCCGTTGAAAGTTTCGGCAATAAGGGTCACTGTATTGGCAACTAACGGGCTTAACCATGCCAGAATAGTTGAGATGCGGGTGTATTGATTAAACACCTGCCTGGTGCCGGAATAGAGACATTTGCACAACAAAAGGCTAAACGGGCGTGAAGCAATGAGATAAAGCACCAAGAACCCATAGGCAAGAACTGAATAAATTCGAAGTATAAAATCCGAAGGGGGTAGTCCGATCAGCTATGAGCTATTTCTGATCGCGAAATCCTAAACCCAAAATTCGAAGGAACAATGAAGCAACGGAATGGTATTCTTCTTTGCGGTCGCTGCTCCTTAGCGCGCTCTGCGTGAAACCCGAGGCAGAATCTCAAATCTCGAATTTCAAATTTCCTAATCTTCCTTTTCCTTATACACGGCGTAGCTGCTTTTGGAAAACACGCCGGGAGAGGCATGGCTGCCTTCGGGAAAATCGAGGTTCACGTAATTGACCCCCGGCAGCATGGTAAGGTTGAGCACTACCGTTGAAATGTATTCCGAAGCGCCAAAGGAGCCCACATCATTAGCGAATGTAAAGGAACTGTCGATATGCGTATATACGGTATCTCCAGAAAGTTTTACAAATTCCAGCCGGGTGGAAGGGTAAATAGAATTGATACCATTGATGATGCTTTGCGGATCGGTAATGGCAATGGTATCTTTATATACCCTGGTTTTCTCTTTCTGCTCAATATTTACTGTCCAGAAAAGAACCGTATCCGGTTGTTCCATCACAGTTTCAGGTTCCGGCAGATTGGCAGAATCTGAGTTGTCGCCGGCTCCGGCGGGCTTGTCGGGGCCAGAGCAGGCAATAAAGACAACGAGTACAAAAGGCAGCAGCCTGTATAACAGTTTACAATTCATGCTTCAAGGTACTAAATCGGGGTGAAAGATACCATATAATTATTTCAGCAAAGTGTAGGTTATCAGGCTTAAGATATAGGCCAGTCCGGTCATATAGGCTAACTGAATGAGCGGCCATTTCCACGATCGCGTTTCGCGCTTTACAATAGCCAGCGTGCTCATGCATTGCATGGCAAATACGTAAAATACCATAAGGGATACACCGGCAGCCAATGTATATATTTTTGCCCCGTTCGGCCAGGTGGCAGCATACATTTTTTCGCGCAGCGTAAGATCGTTTTCATCCGCGTTGCCTCCCACGCTGTATATGGTGGCCATGGTGCCCACAAATACTTCCCGCGCTGCAAAGGAAGTAATGAGCGCGATACCAATCTTCCAGTCGTAACCCAACGGTTTGATCACAGGCTCGATGGCTTTGCCCAGGATACCCACATAAGAGGTTTCAAGCAGCGCTGTTCTTTTTTCCTCCTCTATTTCCTCTGCATTGTCCGGCTGCTGCGCGGCCAATTGCTCATAACGTGTTTCTACAGCCTGCATTTTCCGGGGTGGCCCGTAGGTACTAAGTGCCCAAAGAATAAGAGAGATCACCAGGATCACCCTGCCCGCTTCCAACACGAAGATCTTTGCTTTCTCTATCATTGTCACCAGCACGTTCTTCCAGCGTGGCGCGCGATATACCGGCAGCTCAAGAATAAAAAAACTTTTTTCTTTAATGCGGATGAACCACTTCATTACATACGCTACGATAAGCGACATCACAATGCCCAGCAGGTAAAGCCCGGTCATGACCAGCCCGTGGAGACTGATAAAACCCCAGTAATAGGTATTGGGTATGACCAATGATATCAGGATAATATATACCGGCAGCCTGGCGCTGCAGCTCATTAAAGGAGCGATCATGATGGTAAGCAGCCTTTCTTTTTTATTCTCAATATTACGGGTGCTCATGATGGCAGGTACGGCACACGCAAAGCTGCTGATCATAGGCATTACGCTTTTGCCGTTAAGCCCTACCTTTCGCATAAGTTTATCCGTTAAAAAGCTGATCCTTGCCATATAACCCGTATCCTCAAGGATGGTGATGAGCCCGAAGAGGATCATAATCTGGGGTATAAAAACCACAATACCGCCCAGCCCTGCCACCAGTCCGTTCACAATAAGATCGCCGAACCAGTTTTGAGGCAATACGCCTGCGAGCCAGTTGCTCCATTCGCCGAATATCCATTCAATGGCATCCATAGGGTATTGCGCCAGCCAGAAAATGCTTTGGAACAGAACAGCCAGAACGGCAAGCAAAATAACATAGCCCCACACACGGTGCAGCAAAATGCGGTCTATGCGGTCTGTGACCATCTGCTTTTCCCTCGGATCTGCCTCCACAACGGTTTGCTGCATAATATGACGGATGCGGCTGTAACGTTGTGTGATTTCTTCTGCCTGCACCCTGGTATGGTTAAAGCCGTGCTTTTTTTCGATATCCTCGATCGTGTTTTGCAGGGGAGCGTCCAGGGCAAATGATTCGTGGTGAATGAGGTAATGAACGGCGGTGTAATCGCTGATCTGGGGGAATATTTTTTTTATATCATTTACAGCTGCCTGCGACAGGTCGCTTGTTTCAATAAAGTTTCTGGAAGGCGGTTTGTATAATTGCCGGGCGGTTTGATCAATGGCTTTTTTGAGCTCACCGATTCCCTTTTCTTTTCTGGGATTAACAGGTATTACCGGTACGCCTAACTCCCTTTCCAATCCCTCCACATCTATGGAAAGCCCCTTTTTGGAAGCAATGTCCATCATAGTAAGCGCTATTACTACCGGTTGCTTCAGGTCTATCACCTGCGAGGCAAAGAGCAGGTTGCGCTTCAGGTTGCTGGCATCTACAATTAATACGTACAGCTCGGGTTTTTCTGCTGAACCGGGGTTCATCAGCACATTATAGGCAACCCATTCATCGTTGCGCCGGGGATACAAACTATAAGTGCCCGGCAGGTCAATGATATTAGCCGTAAGGGTGGCCGAAATAGCACATTCTCCTGATCTTTTATCTACGGTAACTCCGGGAAAGTTGCCTACTTTTTGCTTTAATCCCGTAAGCGCATTGAACAGGGAACTTTTGCCGCTGTTAGGATTTCCGAGTAGCGCAATATGTAGCTGTTGTGCTTTCAATGATGATGTTTTGGGAATTTGCAAAAATACGGGCAAATCGGATGCGTATAGTTACGAAATCGGTAAAGCTGTAACAAAATGCGTAAATATGGCATGAAAAATGAACATAGGCAGAATTAAAACGACTAATCATAACTTTGCCGCTATCGTAAAGTGGTTCCTTATGAAATTGGGTAGAATGCTTTTTTCATAGCGCTTGCTGCATTTAAAGCGGTATATATGCCAGGTGCGGCTGACTAAATATTAAAAGGGATACGAATGAAAAGAATTGTATTTATTGTCCTGTTTTGCTCTCCATGCGCTTTTGTCTTTTCACAAAAGTTAAAAAAAGCCGACCGGGTGATTGTTGAAAACCTTAAGCACAGCATTGGCTTTCTTGCTGATGATAAGCTGGAAGGAAGGCGGGCCGGCACCAATGGTGAAAAGATCGCGGCTGAATTCATTATCGGGCAGTACAAAGCTGCCGGGCTTGAGCCGAAAGGAGACAATGGTACTTACCTGCAGTCTTTTGAGATAAAGGATGGTAAGCAGATCAATAAGGCCACCTTATTTATGGTGAACGGGAAGGAGCTTAAGTTACAGGAAGACTATTTCCCGCTCGCTTTTAGCGCTAATGCGTCGGTGGCGGAAATACCTGTGGCTACCTCGCTTTCTGAAAGAGGCGCTCCCTGGTTTAAGGATATAGAAGCAGCAATGGATGAAAACCGCGATAATCCCCATTTTGATATATACGAATACATCAAAAAGGAAGCAGGTATAGCAGCGGATAAAGGCGCCACGGCTTTGATCCTGTTCAACAGCGGAAAAGACAGTAACGAAATTACGTTCAATAAAAAGGATAAGTCGCAGGTCCTCGCTATCCCGGTGATCTACCTTACCAGCCCGGGCAGGGAAACTTATCTGAAAGACGCATCAGCCATTTACGATATACGGCTTAAGGTGGATATCGGCGAGGGTAAGCGCACCGGGCATAATGTTATCGGTTATATCAATAATAATGCAGCATCTACTGTAATTATCGGCGCACATTATGATCACCTGGGATACGGAGAAGACGGGAATTCGATGCTCCGGGGAGGTCCTAAGCAGATCCACAATGGGGCAGATGATAATGCCAGCGGAACGGCGGCGCTGATCGAGCTTTCCAGACTCGTATCGCGGTCAAAAGCAAAAAACAACAATTATCTCTTTATCGCTTTTTCCGGGGAAGAACTCGGGCTGTTCGGTTCGAAATATTTTACGGAACATCCCACGGTAGATCTCTCTTCAGCGAATTATATGATCAATATGGATATGGTGGGCAGGCTGAGCGATAGCGCCAAAATCCTTACTATAGGCGGTTACGGTACTTCACCGGTATGGGGCGAGGTGCTGTATGCTCACAAAAAGCTGCCTTTTTCCATTAAGACAGATTCCAGCGGCACGGGACCCAGCGATCATACCTCCTTTTACCGGAAAGGCATTCCGGTACTGTTTTTCTTTACAGGATTACACCACGATTATCATAAGCCTTCGGATGATGCGGATAAGATCAATTATACCGGGGAGTTGCAGATCATAAAATATATAGCTGGGTTGGTAAAAGACCTCAATAAAAAAGATAAGCTGGCATTTACGCCTACGCGCGAAAAACAAACGACAACCAGCGCCAGGTTTTCCGTTTCGCTCGGTATCATGCCCGATTATACCTATAGCGGTTCAGGAGTGAGGGTAGACGGGGTAAGCGAGGGCCGAGCTGCCCGGAAAGCGGGGATACAAACAGGAGATGTGGTGATACGGTTGGGAGAATACGCGGTAAATTCACTGGAAACCTATATGCAGGCATTAAGCAAATTCAAAAACGGCGACAGCACTACCGTACATGTAAAGAGGGGAAATGAGGAGCTGACATTCGACATTACGTTTGTGAAGTAGGAAGAGGTATAAGGTATAAGGTGTAAGGTGTAAGGTGTGAGGTATAAGGTGTGAGGTATAGGGACAGTTTGAAAGTTTATAGTTTTTAGTTTATTGTTGTATTCCTTCGGATTTCGAGTTTTATACATTCGGATTTTATGAAACTGACAATAGACAATAGCGCCCTGGCAGAAGATTTTTTTTCTGATGCAAAAATACTGGGTGTTGTTGCGCCTGTGAAGGATTACAGGTTCTGCTGGTTGCTGAACCAGGCCCTGGGCTGCGATTTCAGGTTGAACGCGGATATAGAGATACAGCTTGCGAAGAAAAGCAGGCAATATTTCTTTTCGGTATATGAATACGGGGAAATAGGGAATGCGCTGATGCACTATATATACAATAACCAGTTTGAAGGAGAATATCTGCTGCCCGAATTTCGGCACCTCGATTTTTTATGGCTGATGAAAGGAGATGATGTGCAGGACAGCTATATCCATTACCTGCAGCAGTCTATAAGAAATATTCCCGTCGTGCAACTGGTCACGGAGCTGGAAAAGGAAAAGATCAGGAATAAGACACATTTGGTGTTTTAAATAAATGCGGGAAATGTGGAAATGTGAGGAATTTGAAAATTTGAAAATGAGAAGAGGGGGGGTGGCACGCAATACCGGAAGACCAGAGCGCACGAATAAAAATGTGAAATGGGAGGGCTGAGTATATGAACGTATTTCCCCGTACGTAAACAGAACGATAACCAGTATTGTGTTAATCATTTCGTGAATGGTGAATAAGTGAATGGTGAATTGATTCACAATTGCCCATTCATCCGGACTATACGACATGTTATAATTAACACACCACTAGAAATTATAAACCACAAATTTTACTGGCATGTGGAAAGAAGAGAACAATCAATTGTATAAGAAATTTGAGTTTGCCGATTTTTCGGAAGCTTTTGCTTTTATGACAAGGGTAGCGCTGGAGGCGGAAAAGATGGATCATCATCCGTTATGGACGAATGTTTATAATAAGGTGGAGATATGGCTTTCCACGCATGATGCGGGAGATACCATTACGGCAAAAGACCGTAAGCTGGCGGAAAAGATCGATAAGATGGTGTGAGGTGTAAGGTATGAGGTGTAAGGTGTGGTATCAGTTTGAAAGTTTATGGTTTGAGGTTGCCGATGGCATAGCTCACAGCCGCTTTCTGATTGCTGATTTGTAGATTGCTGATTTTGTGATTTATCTGCCCCGGCAGACAGGTTTGGTTCTTGTGATTTGGTTCTTGGTGCTTTATAGGCCTCAGGTTTCAGTGAGATGTATTTTCAAATTCCTCACATTTCCACATTTTCACATTTCTCACATTTTCCTCCGTAAACGTTTCAGCGCTTCTATTACATAGGGTCTTTTTCTCCTCGATATTTCAATGGTATGCCCGTTTTGCAGCAGGAGCATATTTTCATTTTTCACCTGCCTGATGAAAGATGTATTTACAAGATGGGATTTATGTGTGCGTATAAATCCATGATCCGAAAGCAGCTCCTCAAATTCCTTGATGGTTCGGGAAACCGTGATGCAGGTATTGTCAGTTATAAAAAACTGTGTATAGTTATTGATACCTGTGCAACAGATAACCTCTGCAGGAGCTACCATGCGGATGCCCGAACCTGTAGGCAGGGCAAGCTTAAATGAACCGCTTTCCTTCCGCTTCAGGTTTTCAAGGAAGCTGTTATATAATTCTCTGATCTGTATCTTTTCTTCCCTTTGCTGCATGTACCGGTTAACTGCCTGTTTCAGTTCTTCGGGGTCTACGGGCTTTAAAAGATAATCCAGTGCGCTGAAACGGATGGCCTGGATGGCATATTTGTCGTAAGCTGTTGTGAAAATGATGCTGCGCGAATACTCCGGAATATGTCTCATCAGTTCAAACCCGCTCATGAAAGGCATCTGAATGTCCAGGAAGATGATATCCGGAACAAAGGAATGGATGAGCTGCAATCCTTCCGAAGTGCTGGTGGCTTTTTTAATGAAACCTATAGTGCCTACATGGTTCAGCAGGAGGTATTCGAGCATGTCGCAGGCCATGGCCTCATCGTCAATGATCAGAGCCTTTAACTCAGCTTTCATATAAAACAGGGAATTGAATGGTTACCAATGTTCCGCCGTTGGAATACTGACCCGTGCTCATATCTTCAATACAAAAGAACGTGGGTTTACCGTATTGCTGTTCAAGTGTCTTTAACCGGTCTTTAACCAGTTGTATGCCTTTTGATTTTTGTACGACCCCGTTCAGTCTTTTCTCCTTCATCTCTTTTGCCGCCGCTATGCCTATGCCGTTATCCTTCACGGTGCACTGCAGGGTATGCTCGCTTATCTTCCTGAAATGCACGGTCAGGCTTCTTTGCCCCTGCTTATGCAATAACCCGTGCCACACTGCATTTTCAACCAGGGGATGAAGCAGCAGGGCCGGCACGCTTATATCTTCTTCTTCCACATTGTCATCTGTATAAATATCGTAGGTAAAGCTGTCTCCAAACCGCATCGCTTCTATTTGGAGATACAGGTCGAGCATTTTTATTTCATCCTTCAATACAATGAAATTATTCTCCGATTCATCCAGTATGATCCTGAGCAGCCTGGAAAACTTTGAAAGGTATTCGATACCGCGTTCATTCTGGCTGCTGGCTATAAGTTGAGCAATGGCGTTGAGGCTGTTGAAAACAAAATGGGGGTTCATTTGCGATTTCAACGCTTTGGTTTCAAGCTCTGCGATATGCATCTGTATGGCATTTTTTTCGGCAGCAGCCTTCTTTATTTTCTTTTCCTTTTGTTTTAGCCATCTATAAAACCATGCTGCAATAAGGAAGACCATTGTTATATTGAACCACCATGTTTGCCAGAAAGGCTTTCCCACAACAAAGGAACAGGTAGCGATGGTATCGCTTTCAGTATTGCCCACAACGGCCTTTGCCTGTAATATATAATTCCCGGGGCGCAAGCCCTCAAAATGTATGGTACGGTTATTTCCCCCGTCTTTCCATACCGTATCGTTTCCCGATAACCGGTAAAAGTATTTTACTGCCAACGGATTGGTGAAGTATATTCCTGAGAAATGAAATGACAGCTCATTTTTATTGTAGCTCAACACCAATGGAGGTGCATAGGGCAAATGCTGCCGGGTATAATATATGCTGTCCCGGGTTTTTATGGTGTTGAGCACAATAAGCGGCTTTTTATCCGGCTCCCCCACGTCGCCCGGATTAAAGCAGGAAAGCCCCGCTGAAGTGATCACCCATATCTTTTTATCCTTGTCCTGTAATAATTTGGCACTCTGGTAATTTCTATCGGGAAAACCATCGGCAGAGGTATAGTTGCCGATCGAATAATTTTCTTTATGAACCGTGATTTTTGAAATGCCCGAGTAGCTTACCGCCCAGATATTATTTTGCTCGTCTATTAATAAGCTGAGATAGCTGTCGGCGTTGAGCCCTTCTCCTGTACCGTACTTTTTCTTCAGTTGCAACAAGCCGCTGCTGTCGAAATAACATTGCCATATGCCGTTTCCCATGGTGGCGAGCCATACTTCATTGTGCACACCTTTTTTAACATCCGATATGTTTATCGGGGTACTGTCAGACAGCGAATAAGGTCTTAGATTTTCATTGTGGTATTTAAAGAGCCCTCTTGCACCTGCTGCCCATATGGTATTTCCGGGGCCTTCCACGGCATTCCGGAAAACAAGCCAGTTATCCCCGCTGAGCAGGGAAGCATAGGATGTGCAGGCTATGGAATCGCTTCCGTTCTGTTTGCCCAGCCTTGTTAAAAAGCCGTCTCCTCCTGTCCATATATCGCCGGCCGAGGTTTCGAGAAAAAAGTAATTCTGGTTGTTGCCCAGCCCGTTTTCTTTATCAAAAAACCGGAACTTCCCCTGCTGATCCACGGCGATTCCCTGGTATGCCGTGCCATACCATATCCAGCCACGGCTGTCTTCATACATAGCCGAGAGGGTGGATTTTGAACAGATTGAGTTCCCCTTACCAAGAAAATTGCTCAGCACCATTCCGTTCTTTTGGTATACTTTTCCCCTGTTGCCGCCCAGCAATACCACATTATCTTTTTTCTGCAGCCCGCAAAACATTTCAATATTAACATTGCTCCGGTATTCATAAAATAATCTTTTCCGCTGAAAGAGCAATGCGTCGTGCATGCCTATCCATATATTTTTTTCCCTGTCAACCAGTACACACGAAAGCCACTTTGTGATATCGTCGGGTATGCGGCTTAAAAAGGTAAAAGCATACTGTTCCGGGTCAAACCGGTATATGCCTTCAAGGCACATGTAATACAGCGTATGTCCATCATCGTATATATTCGCTGAGATGGTAGGCTCAAAAGGAAGGGGTAACACGTTGTTCTCATTATCGGATACAAAAACACCCCGGAGCATGCTTACAAAAAATATTTTGTTTTTTACCGGCAGAATAGTGTTGATCATATCATTAAATGATGGCGACTGCCATACCTGTTTGGTTTGATTACCGTCGTTGCAATAAACCGTGTTTTTGCTGGCAAGCCATACTCTTCCCTGCTCATCTGTTTTAATGAGGCGTATCAGGCTGTCTTCTTTGAGCGAGCTTTGCCAGCCGGGCATTAAGTGTGTGTCAAGATGCTCTTTGCCGGTATGGATCAGGTGCTGCATTTCTTTCTGCGTAAAATGAACCGGGCCTTTAGCAGTGGCAATCCAGCAGGCGCCGCTCCTATTGATGTTCATATCATATACCGTAATATCTTCTTCTTCGAAAGAAAGCAATTGCAATGTGCCGTTCTGATAATAAGCTAACCCCGCATCGCTCATGATCCATATTAGCCCGCGCAACGGATCTTCAACTACCTTGTTTATTTTTCCTAATTGCTTATTACCGGCTGTTAAGTGATTTTCAAAACTGTAACCGTCATATTTGCTTATACCGATGGAGGTGCCGATCCATACAAATCCTTTGCTGTCCTGGAAAAGGGAGAGTATTTCCGATGAAAGCAGCCCGTCTTTGGCACCGATCATTGTTGTGATGTACTGCTCTTTCTCCGCAGTCAAATGAATGGTATCACGCTGCCATAAAAATTCCTTCAGCTGGCTGATGACAGTTCCGCTGTAAAGTATACCTGCAACAAATAGCACCATCCATTTTGAAGCATACCGGCGCATGATCTTTCGGGAGATAATGATTAAAAAGATAAGCAAAATTTGCAATGCACCCGTTTCTATTGTATATTTTTTGAATGTATGCTGCTAGTGATATGTTAAGTATAATATGTCGTGTAGCACAGGTGAATGGGCAATCGTCAATCAATGCCGTTTCCTTTAAGATGTTGGTGATACCACCGACATCGGCGGTAATCTCTCACAGATAACACTGATTTTCACAGACAGAGAGTGCTTTCTGTGATCATCTGTGGAATCTGTGAGACAGATCACCCGGCAAACCAGGGTTGACACAACAATAGTGTTTAATGCTTAATGAAACGACATTGAATCGTCAATAGTGAATTGATTCATTCACCATTCACTTATTTACTATTCACCCCCTCTCTCGTTTCTCCTCTCACGTCTCACCATCACGAAATGATGTGGTATATTATGGTTAACATAACACTAGCCCCATTCAACCGCATACTACGCATGTGTATGCTGAAGTGATCTTCTTTTTAGAAAGCGGTAGGAAATAATGAGGGAAAGGTAGGAAGTGTAAGGTAGGAGGTGTAAGGTATAAGGCATAGGTGTCTTGGTGGAGGCGTAAGGACAAGGCAAGGTTTCAGATTCCATTTTCAAATTTTCAAATTCCTCACATTTCCACATTTCCACATTTCCCCCATTTCCACATTTTCAAATTCCCCCATTCTTCCCCACCAGCCCTGCTATCACTTCCGGGTAATGCTTATGTTCCAGCACCTGTACTTTTTTTGCCAGGGTTTCCGGGGTATCTCCCGGTTCCACGGGGCAGGTAGCCTGTAAAATATGCTTTCCGTGATCAAACTGCTCATCTACATAATGTATGGTAATACCGCTTTCCTTCTCTTTTGCGGCAATAACAGCCTCATGGACAAAATGTCCGTACATACCCTTTCCCCCGTATTTAGGCAGGAGGGCGGGATGAATATTGATGATCCTGCCGGGAAAGGCCTTTATCAGCGTAAGCGGTATTTTCCATAAAAAGCCGGCCAGGATGATCCATTGTATGTCTTTTTCTTTCAGCTCATTCGCGTATCCGTCTCCCCTGAAAAAACGCTCTTTTTCAATGATCAGAGACGGGATGTTTTCCCTTTCGGCGATTTTCAGTACCCCTGCCCCGGGCTTGTTGCTTACCACCAGGCTTACAGCAACTGAAGGGTTATCCCGGAAACGATCAATGATACGCTGCGCATTGCTGCCTGTTCCCGAGGCAAAAATGGCGATGGGGACCATTTGATATTTGATATTTGATATTTGATATTTATGATCATCTCCTTCCACCTTTACCCCGAGCCGTTTCAAAATCTTCTTTTCATATTTCCAGAAAAAAGGGAACTGGCCGAAAAGGAAAGCCACCAACAGCAAAATACCCTGGTAGCCGAATATTAACATGGCCAGGCGCAGCAAAAATTTCCATAACCAGAACGTTTCCGCTGTGAAACCTACCCATGCCGTAATTACCCTGGTGATCCATGCCGTGGCAGTTCCGGTTATGGCAAATACACAAAGGATCGCTATGAACCGGGGAGTGCTTACGCCCCATTTTTGTTGAAGCCGTTTTAACATGATTGGCTGCAAGATGGTGAAAAAGGGGGAAAGAACCATGCTTTATAGGAGCTAAATGTGAAGCATACACGATCTTACAAAAACATGACAAAAATTTCTAAGCCGTAGCGAAAAAACGTGGAAACTTAGGCCCCATCAGGGAAAATTTTTTTCGGAAATGTTAATATTTTGTCAGCGTGTTGACCTATTTTTGCAGGCGTACGGGAAATGTTCACCTCAACACAAACTCCGGGATATAATGAGCTACCACCGATCAACTGTCGTAAAGAGATCAATATTAGGATTATCGTTTGTTTTCTGTCTTTTTTTCCTGGTTACTACAGCTAATGCGCAGGATGGTAAGGCTATCTTTAACTCGAAATGTGCAGCCTGTCATAATGTCTTTAAAAATTCTACCGGGCCTGCCCTGGGAGGTATGGAAGAGCGCGGACCATGGGGCGACAGGAAGAAACTGTATGCATGGATCCACAATCCTGCTGCTTTCATGGCCAATGACCCCTATACACAGGGGCTGAAAGATTCCCATAACGGGATACTGATGCCGGGTTTTGCCGATCTTTCGGAAGGAGATATAGATGCCGTTGTAGATTATGTGAACACTACTTTCGCTGCCGGTCCCGGCGGGGGAGCCAAAGCTGCACCCGGTGCGGCAGTTGCAGCTGAGCCTCAAAGTGATAATACGCTGCTTTACGGCGTGCTTACGCTTATACTGGCAGTTATAGCACTTACTTTACTGCAGGTAAACAGCAACCTGAAAAAGATGAGCGACGATAAGGAAGGTATCCCCTCTTCGGAACCTGTGCCTTTCTATCGTAATAAAATGTATATCACGCTGTTGATCATTGTTTTATTTCTTGTAGGAGGATTTTATACCATACAGGGAGCCATTGGGTTGGGAAGGCATCAGGGTTATGAGCCGGAACAACCTATTTTTTATTCCCATAAAGTGCATGCCGGCATCAACCAGATCAGTTGTTTGTACTGCCATGGCGGTGCACAGGAAGGGAAGTCGGCCAATATCCCTTCGGTGAATGTGTGCATGAACTGCCATATGGCTATTAATGAATATACAAAAGGTCCTCAACTATACCGCCCCGACGGTTCGGAAGTAAACGGAACGGCAGAGATTCAGAAGCTGTACACTTATGCCGGATGGGATCCCGATAAGCAGCAATATACAGGCAAAGGCAAGCCCATTGAATGGGAGCGTATCCACAACCTCCCCGATCATGTTTATTTCAATCATTCCCAGCATGTGGTAGTGGGGCAGCAGCAATGCCAGACCTGCCATGGTAACATTACCGAAATGGATGAGGTGCACCAGTTTACCGATCTAAGCATGGGGTGGTGTGTTAACTGCCACCGTAATACCAAGGTTCAGTTTACCGACAATAAATTTTACAGCATCTATGAGAAGTTTCACGACGACATTAAAAATAAGAAAATTGACAGTGTAACGGTGGAGATGATCGGAGGGATTGAATGCCAGAAATGTCACTATTAACCAATTATAGCTGATAACCGGCAGGTCCGGAAGTCTTTTAATTATTTCAGGCGGTATAAAATTTCGGAAATAAGGTATAAATATATTTAATAACACTTTCCGGGTTTGATGTAAACAGGATGGATTTTGAAGCTGGCGGGATCCGGAATCTAAAAGCTCCTTTTGGGGTTGGATATGAGTCAAAAAAAGTATTGGCAAAACTTAGGTGAGTTAAAAAATACGGAAGGCTACCAGAAGCTGGTGAAAGATGAGTTCCAGGAAGATCTGCCTTTTACAGAAGAGGGGGCAGGTATGCTGGATGCCAGAACACCGCGCAGGGACTTTCTGAAATATCTTGGATTCAGCACTGCAGCAGCGGCGATGGCTGCAGGTTGCGAAACCCCTGTTACCAAAAGTATACCCTACCTTAACCAACCCGAAAATTTAACGCCCGGTGTGGCGCAGCATTATGCCACTACGTTTGTTGCGGAAGGCGACGTGGTGCCTGTAGTGGCAAAAGTAAGAGACGGGAGACCAATCAAACTGGAGGGTAATCCTCTTTCCTTTATCAATTCAAAGGGAGAGGGCACTTCTGCAAAGGTGCAGGCATCGGTGCTTGACCTGTACGATACCGCAAGGCTGCGTTACCCTGTGGAAACAGCCGGAAAGGAATTGAAAGAGCTTCCTTCCTTTGAAGCAATAGATAAAAAAATTGCGGGCGAATTAGCCGGATCGCAGGTGGTTTTGCTTACTTCCACACTTAATTCTCCTTCTACCCAACAAATTATAAGCGAATTCCTGGCAAAATATCCCGGCAGCCGTCATGTGCAGTATGACGCGGTTTCCTATAGCGGCTTGCTGCTGGCAAACGAAATAGCTTACGGAAAAAGAGCCATTCCTGCCTATCATTTTGATAAAGCCAAAGTGATTGTTAGCCTCGATGCCGATTTTCTCGGCACCTGGTTAAGCCCGGATGAATTTTCGAGCCAGTATGCGCAGGGACGGAAGATCAATCAGAAAAACCCGGAGATGAGCAGGCATATCCAGTTTGAAGGAGTGCTTAGTCTTACGGGAGCCAATGCCGACGACAGGTTCCTTCACCGCCCCTCGGAAACGGGAGCTGTGGTGCTCAACCTGCTGGCTAAGCTGGGAGGTGGCGTAAGCGCTCCCTCCATTGCCGATGAAAAGCTGAAAAAAGGAATTGAGCTTGCTGCCGGTTTGCTGAATGACAATAAAGGTGCAGCTTTGGTGGTATGTGGCAGCAATGACCCGGATATACAGGTGCTGGTGAATACCATTAATGAGCTGATAGGCGCCAACGGAACTACTATTAACTGGGCTAACCCGTTGCTGACCCGCAAGGGAATAGACAGCGAGATGGACCAGTTAGTAAAGGATCTGAATGCAGGCAGCGTAGGAGCATTGCTTATTTATGAAGCTAACCCCGCTTATAATTATCATAATGCAGCTGAATTGATCAAAGGGCTGCAAAAAGTAAAGCTTTCCGTTTCATTCAGCGACAGAGCCGATGAAACCTCGACTTTATGCAAATACATTATCCCCCATCACCACTATCTGGAGAGCTGGGGAGACGCCGAAGGGCGTACCGGCTTTTTTAGCCTGCTTCAGCCTACGATAGCGCCTTTATTTAAGACCCGATATTTCCAGACCTCCCTGCTGAAGTGGAGCGGCAACGATACGGATTACGAAACCTATTTTAAAGATTACTGGCTAACGAAATTGGGTAGCCAGAATACATTCGATAAAGCATTGCAGGATGGTGTGGTTGAGCCGGCTTCGTTGTCTTTTGCCACCGCAGCGTATAACGGCTCCGGTGTGGCAGATGCCGCCTCAAGACTGAGCGGAGGCGCTCCGGCAGGCAAGGCAGAGCTGGTACTGTATCAGAAGGTATCACTGGGAACGGGTGCTGCCGCAAACAATCCCTGGCTGCAGGAAATGCCCGATCCCATTACAAGGGCTACCTGGGACAATTATGCGATTATATCTTATGCTATGGCTGCTGAGCTGGGCATTAAGCTGGACGATAAATATGAAGTGGAATTTCATAAACCGGTGGTAGCGTTTACCATCAATGGTAAAGAGGTAAAATTACCGGTTCTGGCTATACCCGGTGTGCATCCGAATGTAATTGCGGTAGCCGTAGGCTACGGAAGGGGTGAAGGGGCAGGACGTGCTGCCAACGGGGTAGGCTACAATGCATATCCGCTCGTAAATGCCAAAGGAAGCACCCGCCGCTATTATGTTACAGAGGTAACCGGCTACAAAAAAACAGGAGAGACCTACGATATAGCCTATACGCAAACGCATAACCAGTACGAAGGTCGCGTGGAAGTGGTAAGGGAATACTCCCTTGCCGATTTCAAAAAGAACCCCGACGCCATTCCGGAATACCGCAAGGAGCTTGCCGAGGATTTTGCAAAGAAAACAGGCGACTTTAAAGCAGAGGGAACCCTGTATCCGGTATATGAATCTCCGGGGGCGCATTGGGGCATGAGCATTGACCTCAATGCCTGCACAGGATGCGGTGCATGTACCATTGCCTGCATGGCCGAAAATAATGTGCCGGTGGTGGGAAAAAGCGAAGTAAAGCGCTCCCATGAAATGCACTGGCTTCGTATAGACCGCTATTTTGCATCTTATCGTGACAATACCGAGGGAGATAACCTCAACGTGGTTTTCATGCCGATGCTTTGCCAGCATTGCGATAATGCACCCTGCGAAAATGTATGCCCTGTGTCGGCTACCAATACAGCGGTTATAGGCCATCTGGTTCAACCCTTCCGTACTGTGGTTGGT